>JAHFQG010000075.1 GCA_023266415.1 Francisellaceae bacterium
AACCCGCAGTCTCCCACTTTTCCTTCTTTATTATCATTTATTCGTACCAAAACGTCTCGTCACTTACAAGACACTGACACGCGGGGCAAAACAGCGGCCGATTGGGCAATACAAGTCCAACAAGGGACTATTGCTTTGGCTTTATTAGAAGCCATACAAAAAAATCAGCCCCCTATTCCTGCGTCTAAGCCTGTAGCGCCTCCTCCCTCACCAGAAATCACGGCCCTATCCACGCTTCTCTTTACCCCCCCTATGTTGCACCGCGACAATCGTTCTGATTCTCCCACATACAATCCACAACATCGCGACTTCATCCCGGTTCAAGATGAAGCCTGTCAAACGGAAGAAGGTTGGGAAGAATTATCTTCGATTTGTGAGGGGCCTCCCCCACTTTCCTCTGAGCCCCCCCCGCCCTCTTCTGGCTTTTTTGCACGCTTTTTACCTTGGTAAATAGTCTAATGGGTTAACAGGCTTTCCTTTGCGACGAATTTCGAAGTGCAACATAGGTTTATCGGTGTCACTTTTGCCCAAAGTGGCTATTTTGTCGCCCGCCTGAACTTGCTGGCCCTCTTTCACCAAGAGGGTGTCATTGTGGGCATAAGCGGATAAAAAATCATTATTATGTTTTAAAATAATGAGTTTGCCTAAACCTCGAATGCCTTGACCCACATACACCACCTTACCCTTTCCAGCAGAATATACCCCATCACCCAATTTCCCTGTGAAGTTAAGGCCTCGGTTGGGGCTATCGGGTTTATAAAAGCCAATAATTTTGCCAGAAGAGGGCCAAAACCAATGCACTTTACTGGCTAAACGGCCGCCTTTCTTTAGGGTGGACTCAGATTTTAAGGAGGGCTCTGAAGCCTTCGGATGGGCGGGCATGGCATGCCGCACCCCGACAGTAGAAACAGAGGTATGAGTAGCGACAACAGGTTCAACAGGCAAAGAAACAGCAGCAACCACCGTGAGTAATTGCCCTTCTTGTAAAGGCGTTGACACACGAATATGGTTCATAGCAGCCAAGGTGGTTGGATCTAAATCGTACAACCAAGCCACAGAATACACGGTGTCCCCACTCACCACTCGATATTTTCCATGGGTAGACAAGGTACTGGGTACAGTTTTGGTGACTTGGGCGGGGGGTTGTTGTTGGCAGCCGGCTAGGTACAGAAAGACAGCAAATCCAGCCACAATGAGCAGCAGCCCCCAGCCAAGGCGGTCGATATAGCGATGCATGAAGCGATCTATCGCCTGATGCTTGGCCAAATAAGCCACCAGGTAAAAGCGGGAAGCACGGCCCAAAAAAGAGGCTATTATAAAAGACAACAAAGGCATTTGCATTACCCCTGCCCCAATGGTAAAGAGTTTATAAGGGATAGGGGTGATGGTGGCCGCTACCAAAATGGTCCAGATGCCATAGTGTTCGAAAAAAACGGATACTTTATGGTAAGCGGCTTCATATCCCCAAGTGATGATATAGCCATGTACCCATTCGAAAGCACCCCAGCCCAATAAATATCCTAACACCCCTCCTAAAACTGAGGTAATAGTGGTAAGCAGTGCCAACGAATAAGCCTTGTGAGGGGAGGACAAGCACATGGGCGCTAACAATACATCAGGAGGAATGGGAAAGAAAGAAGATTCTGCAAAGCTCACTGCACCCAAATATCGATTGGCTTTAGGGTGTTTGGCCCAGGTAAGAACCAGTTTGTATAGTTTTAAAAACATTAGTTACCCTCTATCCCCTCCTTCGCCCCGTGCTATATCAACCTGTCTAAAAATGCGCAATCCAATCTTTCAGTTCACCCAATAAATTGTATTTCGTCATATCCAAATGTAGAGGCGTGACGCTAGCGTAGCCATTTTTGATGGCATGGAAGTCAGTTCCCTCACCTGCATCTTGTTCTTTACCGGGGGGACCAATCCAATAAATATCTCGTCCGTGTGGGTCGCGCTCTTTGATCACTTTTTCCAAACAATGCCGTGTGCCCAATCGGCACACTTGAACCCCTTTCAGTAATGCATAGGGGACATTAGGCACATTCACATTCAAAATAGTGTCTTGGGGTAACCGATGCACTTTCAGCAAACGAACCATATTTTGCGCCACTTGGGCCGCAGTTTCATAATACAAAACATCGGGGTTATCGGTTGACAACGAAATAGCAATGGCTGGATAGCCTAAAGAACGTCCTTCAATAGCCGCTGCGACGGTGCCTGAATAAAATACATCGTCCCCTAAGTTAGTACCTTCGTTGATGCCACTCACCACCATATCTGGCCTATCAAACCCTAAATTTAACGCACCTGAGACAGCCAAATGCACACAGTCAGTGGGGGTACCATTAACAGCAATAGTCCCATTGTCTAACCGGATCAAACGCAAAGGATGGGATAACGTGAGCGAATGGCTGGCGGCAGTCCGATTTCTATCGGGCCCCACCACGGCTATTTGGGCAATTTCAGCCATATAGCGTGCTAACATTTGGATGCCAGGAGCATAAACCCCATCATCGTTACTAACTAAAATTTTCATAAAAGATTCCTTTGTATCATAACCACCACGTGAGCGCTTAACCCCAACCCTTGACCCAGGGGGCCTAAGCCTTCCATGGTTTTAGCCTTAATACTCACCGCGGTGATGGATATATCGCACAAGAGGCTGATCTGTTTTCGCATATCGTCGATAAACGGCCGTAATTTGGGTTTTTCAAGCACCAAGTTCATATCAATATGATGAACAGTATAGCCGATTTTATGCAATTTTTTGAGGATTTCTGTCACAAAATAGGCACTGTCTTGATTTTTATGCTGAGGATTAGAATCTGGAAAATATAACCCAATATCCCCCAACACAGCCGCCCCCAATAATGCATCGCACAAGGCATGTAGGGCAACGTCTCCATCCGAATGGGCTTCTACCGTATGGGTGTGCGGGATGTCCACCCCCGCAAGTTTAAAAGTACCCTGCCCCAATTTAAAACGGTGGATATCAAACCCTATCCCCACCCGCATGTCTTTCTGGCCCATCAGAAGAGCTTCAATGAGGGGAATATCGTGCGCAAAAGTGAGTTTAGGATTGGGATGTTGGAGGGGTACCACTTGCCCGTTCAAGCCCATATGCTCTAAACTTTCCGCTTCATCAGTCGCCATCGTATCAGAAGCTTGGCAGGCCAGGAGCGCTCTTTTTAAGAGCCCCAGCCGAAACATTTGGGGGGTAGAGGCCTGCCATAGATGGGTACGCGGTATTGTTTTTTGAATGTGATGGTGCATGTCCACTTGTTTTAAGGTGTCTCGTACAGGTTCGGCCAACAGTCCTCCGACAGGGTGAGATTGGCAGAGTAACACCAACTGTTGGAGATCTAGGAGGGACAAACAAGGGCGAGCGGCATCGTGTACCAACACAAAATCGTTATCAGAAGCACCAAAGCTTTCTAACTTAATTAATCCGTTTAGCACAGAAGCGGCGCGAGTATTGCCTCCCACACAGGTGTTTTCTCCTGGATAATTGGGGGAAGATTTGGGCAAAACCACCACACGCTCTGCCAGCCAAGAAGATTTTTGAAAAGGCAGCAGCGCCCAGGCTAAGATGGATTTGCCACCTAGGCTCAGAAATTGTTTGGGGGTTTCTCCCAGTCGAGTTCCCTGGCCAGCTGCCATGATAAGTGTGTGTATGGGGATCATTGGGGTTCGTGGGGAATAACTTGGAAGAAAGTTTCGCCTTGCCGTATCATGCCCAAATCGACACGGGCACGTTCTTCGAGGGCACCCAGGCGATGTTTTAGATCTTGAACTTCCGCTTCTAGGAGTTGATTTCTGTGTTTAAGTTGGTCTACTGTCATAATTTGAACGGAGACTTCTTTTTTAAGGCGCCATACCCCAGGAATATTTCCATCCAAAAACCATAAGCGGGCTTGTAAGGCCAAACATATCATGGCCAACAAGGCAATAAGCGCCTTTGGAGCCGTCATGCTACCCATCCCCCCTTCAAAGGCCTTATAATGGCATGCCTCGACATCCTTTACAACCGAAAAGGCCCTTCTATGCACCTACTGGCTCCCAGAATCCACGCGGCTTGGCAGAACCGCCAAACCCTATCAGAACACGCCTTAACTGAGCTTCGAGATACCTTAAGTCTCATTTTTCGAGAATTAGAACAAGGCACCGTCCGAGTCGCTCAAAAAAATGAAGCGGGCATCTGGGAAACCGCTTCCTGGCTTAAAGAGGCCATTTTGCTGCACTTTCAAATCACCCAAAGTCAGTGTATCTCAGGGGGATTTACCCAATTTTTTGATAAAATTCAGCCCCAGTTTGCTGATTTTACGACGGAGGATTTTAAAAATCGCCACTTACGTGTGGTCCCCCCGGCCACCGTTCGCCAAGGGGCGTATATTGGCCCAAAGGTGATCCTCATGCCCTCCTATGTCAACGTAGGTGCCTACGTAGACGAAGGCACGCTCATCGATACTTGGGCAACGGTAGGCTCGTGTGCTCAAATTGGAAAATACGTTCATATTTCAGGAGGAGCGGGAATTGGGGGTGTACTAGAGCCACTGCAGGCCACGCCCACCATCATTGAAGATCACTGTTTCATTGGGGGGCGTTCTGAAATTGTAGAAGGTGTGGTGGTAGAAAGTGGCTCCGTCATTTCAATGGGGGTCTTTTTGGGACAAAGTACCCGCATTTATGATCGCGAAAACGATACCGTTTTGTATGGCCGTATTCCCGCCAACAGCGTTGTTGTGCCAGGCTCTTTACCAGGCCACAATGGAAAATATCATCTTAATTGTGCGGTGATTGTGAAACGGGTGGACCTTCAAACGCGTGAAAAAGTGGGGCTTAATGCCATCTTGCGGGAGGCGTTATCGTGAACGCTCTTGAGTTAACCAAAATTTTGATTGAAAAACCTTCTATTACGCCTAAAGATGGGGAATGTCAGGCCTATTTAGGGACTTTGCTGACTGATATGGGCTTTGCATGCCATATCATGAACCAGCACGATGTCCAAAATCTCTGGGCGGTGTATGGACAAGAAGGCCCTCTCTTTTGCTTTGCAGGCCATACCGATGTGGTGCCCCCGGGTACCCTTGCGGATTGGCTCAGCGCCCCTTTTCAAGCCAGTGAACGAGAAGGATATGTGTATGGTCGTGGTGCGGCGGACATGAAAAGTGGTCTTGCTTGCATGATAACCGCCACCCAACGCTTTTTAAAAAAACATTCTCACCCCAAAGCCCGTATTGCTTTTTTGCTTACTTCCGATGAAGAAGGTCTCGCCATCCATGGAACACAGTACGTTGTACAACAGTTAAAAAAGGCGGGCGAACGCATTGACTGGTGTGTGATCACAGAACCTTCCAGCTTACATATCTTTGGAGATACTATCCGCATTGGGCGTCGTGGGACCCTGACAGGCACCCTCACCTTAATGGGCAAACAAGGTCATGTGGCATACCCACATTTGGCGCTCAACCCCATCCATGCAGCCGTGCCTTTTTTACAAGATTTGCTCCAAGTGGCATGGGATGCAGGCCATCCGCATTTCCCCCCAACTGGCTTTCAAATCGTCAATATACAAGCAGGTACGGGGGCAAACAATGTGATCCCAGGCACACTCACCCTAGATTTCAATTTTCGGTACAACCCGCATCACACCAAACATTCGTTGGCGGCACAGGTAGAGGCTTTGTTACAGGCTCATGCCTTGACCTATGAGTTATCTTGGCATTGGGGGGGCAAGCCTTTTCTGACTGATCCCGATAGTCTATTAGTTCATAAAACCCAAGCGGTTCTTCAAAAAATAACGGGGGTTTCTCCTCAGTTGTCTACCGGGGGGGGCACATCGGACGCCCGCTTCATAGCAGACATCTGCCCCCAAATTGTCGAAATTGGGGTGTTGAACGAGAGTATTCATCAGGTGAATGAGCGGGTGGCTATTTCAGACATT
>JAHFQG010000002.1:0-25642 GCA_023266415.1 Francisellaceae bacterium
CAATCAACGCCATCCCCAACCGAGGCCAATCCCCCCACACGCCCCCCAACATAAGGCTGTATAAAAGCAATACCCCTGTTTGCCAATGGGTCAGTTTTTGAGAAACGACAGATCCCACAATAAGAAAGTAAATCACCCAACTCCCTTGTAAAGCAATACGTACAAAATTGTGATAGCCTGTAAAGGCATAGGCAAAAAAAGGTTGAGCCATCACCAAACTGGCATACAACACAGCGTACCAATACCGCTGAGCCAACGAAAGCACCTGTTTTCTGGCCAAAAAAATCCAAGGCAATAAGGCCGTAAACAAACTCAAAACGTGAGAGTCCTGAATAAAAAACCACCAAAAATGCCCATTGAATATCTCAGAAGAAGGGGTAATATGGTGCAGCAATGCGCCCTTCGCCCCATAAAAAGACGATAAACCAGTATACAGCGCGGTAATGAGTCCTAAATACAGTAATGGTATCCACTTGTCTGGCATGACAGTCCACAAATATAAATATGCCACCCCCCCCAATAAAAAACAATTTTGGCGGGTTAAAATGCCCAACACAGAAATAATGGCCAAATAATGCACGGCCCGTTTTTGTACGGCATAAAACGTCAGAATTGTCCACACATACACCCAAGCATCCGAAGCCTGATAAGGTGTTTTCAATGGGATCAGCATGGCCCAGTGGGGTACCAGCAATAACAGACTGCCCGCCAAACAAGCCAACGTATTTTGAGAAGTTCTTCGAAAAAAAATGTAAGACAAACACCCTGTTAGGGCAAAAGCCATGCTGGATAACAGCAAAAACGCCCCATGGAGACTGAAACCTAACATTTGTAACTGAGCAACACCCCATGAGGGCAACACCCGCATAGCATGGTGTGGCTTGATCAGAGGGGTTGGGGCCAAAGAGTCTACCATCTGAATATAGGCATTACAATCATGAACGGGCAAACAGCCTTTATCGTGGGCCCGCAATTGCCAGGTAAGTAGGCAAGTGACTCCTATTAGACACAGAAGGTGGTAGACATCTTGATATCGCTGATAATGTTGCCAAAGGGGAGGGAAAATGTTAGTTTTAACCACCAATTGTTTGGGAACTATCCCCATGGATCACCCTCCTTTCCGATTATCCGTTGTCGTCCCAGTATATAATGAACAAGCTACCCTCGAAACCATTATCCGGCAGATCCGCCAAGTGCCTCTGTCTATCGAGCTGATTGTGGTCGACGATGGCTCTAAAGACGGCTCGCGTGACATTCTAAATCGCCTGAATGCAGAAGGCCTCATCGAGCATCTTATCTTGCAACCCAGCAATCAAGGCAAAGGGAGCGCCCTCGCCACGGGGTTTCAAGCGGCGACAGGAGATGCCATTATTATCCAAGATGCCGACTTAGAATACGATCCCAACGAATACCCCAAAATTTTAGAGCCCATCCTCCAAAACAAGGCTGATGTGGTGTACGGCTCTCGTTTTATGGGGGGTCAAGCCCATCGGGTGTTGTATTTTTGGCACTATGTGGGCAATTGCATACTCACTTTGTTATCTAACATGATAACTAATTTAAATTTATCGGATATGGAAACGTGTTATAAATGCTTTCGACGAGAAGTTATCCAAAGCATCACCCTTCAAGAGCAGGCTTTTGGCATTGAGCCAGAGCTCACCGCTAAAATTGCCCACGGCAAATGGCGCATCTACGAAGTGGGCATTGCCTACAGTGGGCGTACTTACGAAGAAGGGAAAAAAATCGGATGGAAAGATGGGGTTCGGGCCATTTATTGCCTTCTAAAATACGGGCTGCTCAAACTATGAAACGTGTACTCTTGGCAGGCGGCGCGGGTTTTTTAGGCTCCCATTTAAGTTTGGCCTTGTTGCAGCACGGATATGAAGTTATTTGCCTGGATAACTTTTATACGGGTCACTGGCGCAATCTACAGACTTGTCAGATGTCGCCTTATTTTCATGTTCTAGAACAAGATATTCGAACACCGCTAGATATAGCCGCCGATTATGTATTGAATTTTGCCTGCCCAGCCAGTCCACCGCATTATCAGAAAGATCCCATTTACACCCACCAGACTAATGTGTTGGGCACCTTAAATCTGATTGAAAACGCGCTTCGATACCAGGCCATTTTTTTACAGGCTTCCACCAGTGAGGTATATGGTAACCCTCTAGAGCACCCGCAATCCGAAACGTATTGGGGCAATGTCAATTCTTTTGGCCCACGGGCATGTTACGACGAAGGTAAGCGCCTGGCAGAGGCTTTGCTATACGATTACCACCACCAAAAAGGCCTGGACATTCGCATTGCGCGTATTTTTAACACCTATGGGCCGCATATGGATGCCTTAGATGGTCGAGTTATCAGTAATTTTATTATTCAAGCGCTCCAACATCGGCCTTTGACAATATATGGCTCTGGGATGCAAACCCGGTCTTTTTGTTACGTAGAGGATTTAGTACAGGGTATCTTGGCATTATTGCATACCTCCCCCCCTATCCATACCCCAGTGAATTTGGGAAATCCAGAAGAACACACGTTGCAAGAAATTGTTGCACGCATTTTACAGTTGACCCAGAGCCAATCTACCCTATCGTATCATCCACTGCCCACGGATGATCCGACACAGCGGTGCCCCAATATAAAAAAGGCAGTTGAATTGCTAAAATGGAGCCCAAAAATTTCATTAGAAAATGGGTTAAAACAGACCATTGAGTACTTTCAACAGACAATGGCTGAACCCTCTATAAATTTCGTTGAAATTGAATGAGTATGGCGCTGGTGATCAATAAGATTGCCCCCAGTATTTGTTGTCCTGAAAGGACCTCATGCAACAGCAATACTCCCACCAATACAGTGACAACAGGTTCGGTAACGGACAAAATAGAGGCCCGTAAAGCACTGATCTCCTTCAACCCCATTAACACGAGCTGAATAGGAATGGCTGTGGTTAAAAGCCCTTGTAGTATTAAGTTACCCCAAATTTGAGGAGAAGCGGCCCAAAAAAGCGAATTTTGAATCCATGCCCCTACACCCAACCCTATTGCTGCGCCCACACAAATAACCAAAGCCAACAACTGACCATCTACTTTTCGGGCAACATATCGCCCTGCACTCATCATATAGGATGCCCAGGTTATGGCTGAAATCAACCCCCATATCACCCCCACTCGATTGACCGAATGATGAAAAGAAAGACCATTTAACAACAATAATCCCACCAGCATGGCCAATAAAGTGAGTCCAGTCCAAAGGGTCATGGCTTTTTTATAAAAAATCCATGATCCCAACGCCACCCACAACGGGTATGAAAAATAAATCACTTTGGCCAATCCCGTGCCTATCATCTGACTGGACAAAAAATAAGCCACCAAGGAAGCAGCATACCCGAAAGCAGACAGTAAAAGGATATGTGAAAAATCAAACGGCGTACATGCCGTTTTCATATGCTCCCAGGCCTTTTTGGGGATAAAAAAAGCAATCCAGATCCCCGCAATCATAAATCGAACAAACAACATGGACTCTACCGCCAGGTGTGCTTCCATGGCTCGAATACCCAAATACCCCGAAAATCCGTACAATACCCCCGCCAGGGCAATATACAGGCTGGCTTTTAATTGCATACTAAAACAACCTATTCATGTTAAAGGCATCCCGAACAACCGCATATTCATAGTACCCCATCCGGGCTATCCGTTGCAGCAGCGCTGTATCTACCCGACCCTCCACCAATACCGCGTCATCAATGTGAATGCCCACCACATGACCTATCACCATTTGAGCACTGGCTTGAAAGCCATCAAAGTCCAGTGAAACGGTTTTGACATACCGACATTCTAAATGAATGGGAGAAGCTTTAATACGAGGAGGATTAACCAGTTGGGAAGGGGTTGTTTCAATACAAAAGTTATCTGTCTCGCTAACCCCATAGGGCAATGGCACAGAAGACTGATTTATAGCCTCCCGTAAAGGGTAGGTAGCAATATTTACCACAAATTCACCTGTGGCTTCCACATTTCGAAGGGTATCTTTTTGAGTCTTATCGGCTTTAAAGGCACTGGCAAACATCACCATGGGAGGAATATCCGCAATGGCGTTAAAATAGCTGTAAGGGGCTAAGTTAACCACCCCTTGAGCGTTCAAGGAAGAAATCCACCCAATAGGCCGAGGTGCCACACAAGCCTTAAAGGGGTTAGAGGGTAGGGGGCAAGGGTATTGCGTTTCAAAAAACATCAGCTCCCCCCTTCATCAAAAGGGGGATATTATACCGCAAAATGCCTCTTACTAGGACTATTGTTATTTTTTTGGCTTTGATGATGACTGAGTCGTCGAAAGAGGTGGCCGATAGCCAGGGGCCATTGGTTTTTCTGAAAAGAAGGAATGACCGATGGTTTTATTGGTCGCCAACAAATCATTTAGATTTCCGACTTTTTCCTTGTTTGTCAGAGGATTAGGTTTCACTTCTTCTGTGTTGGCCAACGTTTCCAAATCTTTTTTTAGCTGTTCGTCTTGTATTATAGGTTTTTGATACAATGCTAATTTAGATTGATATTTTTTGTAAATAGCCTTGAACAAAAGACAGATCCACAAGCTTTGTAGCATCAAAATCTTTTGATGCCCGTTTTGTGAGGATTTTAATTTTTCTATAAACGGATTTTGGGTCAACCAATGTTCAGCAATCTTTTTGTCTGATTTAGAAACCTGAATTATATTTTTTGGGCGATGCTTTTGTTGTCGTAATTTATAATTTAACCACAGATTTTTAATAGAAAACCAAAGAGAAACGGCTATGAAAATAGGCGTGGCAATAAGAGGTATTAATACGAGTATCAGCTGCACAACCTTGTGCCATTGTTTCAGCTTCTGAGCTTCTTTTTCGAGAATGGTTAATTTCCGATAGGGCATAGGGACAATGGTTTCATTAAAATTTGGTTTTTCATTCCAAGGAGCTTCTCTGGGTATTTCTGGTGTGACAGATGTACGTTCACTCGGCGGTATCCGTTTCTGCACCTGAGCAACCAACACACGATACATGGCTAAAGTTGTCGGATTTTGTGGTCCTACTGTTTCTCGATAAAATTTTAATCGTGTTTGCATGTCCGCTAAGCTACTTTTCCAAAACCATCCTTCTTCTTTGAAGAGTATATTTTGTATGTCACCTGACACAAATCGCATTTGATCTAACATCGCCTCCCAATCAGCTTTCTCCTGCTCATTTGCATAGCGTACTTCTTTGCCTGAAAATCCGGATAAGGTATCGACCCGAATATCAAATTTATCTATCAAGCTATTAGGGTCTGGGAGGCCACCTAACATGCCACGCTGCAATTTATCTCGCCATTCAGAGGCATCTTGGTCTGATAACATCACAGCATATTGCTTTTCTGTGACTTTATCTTTCATATATAAGACAAAGTGGCATACGGTATGGGGTGCATTTTGAAAAAAATCAGCTTCGGTTAAGCATAAATTATTCGAAATAAAAATATTGTCATTAAAAGGGCAAGTTGCCATAGATTGGAGTTGTGCACCGGGAAAGTCATTTAAATCACTTGCATCGGTCCAACATTGGTGCGCTCTTTTACTAAATGTCAGCTTAGGTATTTCATTAAACTTTTCTTGGTCCTGTTCTTGCTCTACCTTTAGGCTGATTTCCTGCTTAGCTTCTATGTGTACTTCTTTTTGGTCGTTCTGACCAGAGGGATCTGGATACTGCTCTTTACAATAAGGCAGATTTTTGTTCATAATTGCTTCAGCATCTTTTTTAACGTCTTTTGCATGAACACTTTCTAGTGTGGGAACATGTTCCAACACTTTTCTCAATATTTTGTCAAACGTTTCAATATCTTTTTTCACAATGTTCTTAGCATCCTGCATAGACACTGTATGTAAAAACAAATTTCTGGGGGATGTGTCTAAATCGGTATAAATGATATCTTTTGCTATTTTCAGTAACATTCTTTTTGTTTGATAGTTTATTTCTTGGTTTCTGACCAATTTCAGAACGGCACGTTTATATTCTGATTTAATGGTTTGTCTGACGGCAATAAAAGCATCATCCTGTACTTGATTGATGAGATTTTTTTGTATTAACGATAAAACATCGGACGTTTTGACATTGCCTATGTTTAAATGCTCTTGCAATACTTTGTCAGATACAAAACTAATGCCTTGACTGTTGGTCAAATCTCGATTGCGCATGGCTGCTTGAAGGACGCCTGATTGGGTATCTAGGGGTGAAACGTTGAGCAAAGAGAGAGCCCCGAACTTGTTTTTTGAATCTTTGATGGCTAACTTAATATCTGTCCCGACGGTATGGGTTTGATCAAAGTACATGAAATAATCATTCCGAGAATAGTTTTCACATCCTGGCTGCCGACTCAATACCTCCACAATAGCATCTGAAGATCCAATTTCGATATCTGCTGTATTTGCAGCAGATGGATTTATCCATTTGGCGCATAAAACACCTTGTTTATTAAAATACAAGACATGCTTATAGCGATCGGTATAGTCAGTGGACTCACTGTAGAATTTGGCAATAGCCGCAGCCACCTCCTCATTGGAGATACCCGAAAAGTAAGATCCCACATCCATAATGGCCTGATAGCGAGAAAAGACTTCTTTTTGGGCACAAGCTTGGACGTTTATCAGGTATTGGCGTATTTTGTCCGGGCCAGAGAGTGTTAGCCGATTGAAGCTTTTAGACAAATTCAACATATCGGTTTTTGAGGGATCTTTCAAGGCTGCCAAGGTTAGTCCATCCGTTCCTAAGGATACTGATCGCTCAAAATGCAGATTATCCAAAATAGCTGGGTTATCAATGGTGCCAGATGCCCCGGTTACCACCTTTAACATTTTAGTCATGTCAGTTGGGGTGGCGTTTATCATATATTTATATAATCTAATACTTTTGAAAATGTATTCTTTCAGGAAGAACAGGGTGGTATTGGTTCTTTTTTCCTTATTTTCCTCTTGTGAATAGAAGTTTAAAAAGAATTCAACCACCTCCTCTAAGGAAGTTTTTAAATTTTTAAGATCACACAATGGAAAGCCTTCTGACTTAATATCGGTTTCAGACAGATGTAAATCTCGGTGGATGCTTTTTAATATATATCGTTTTTCTTCATCTGAAGAAGCCACATCATATTTTTCTATTTGTTCTTTAAAATAATAGCTTAAAAGTTCTTTGGACACGCCTTCTTTTTTTCTGAGATGGACTAACCCTGTATACCCAAAAATTTCATATATATTGGCAAATTTAGATTCTTTCTTTGGGGTATTATTACCTGCGTAAGGGATAGCACCCTCACAATTTTCGATGTCATAGGGGGCAGATCCAGGGTGGTCTAACCCGTAATTGACATTTTCTTCTTTTGACAGTATCAGGGGCAAGATATTGGTAAACTGGGCTCTATAAAAGGCAACTATGTCCTTACCAGAGTCGGACAGCTTGCTTATAGCATTAGGTGCACTCATGTTTAAATTTTGCTGAGGTGAAAATAGAAAATCAGTTATTTCTTGTTTTTCTGTGTCTGTTAAATTGGCTTTTTCAAAACATTGTTTGAAGAAATCTTGCTTAATTAAAGCATTTCTAATCGTATTTAAAGTTTCATTAAACTCTTCTTTTCTCAAAAACAAATTAGGTTCTATGAGTTTTTCATACAGTACCTTTCCATCTTTGTTTTCTGTCTGACATAAAAACCTAAAGAAGTCGACTTGTAAGTTAATGATAGAATCTTCTGGTGATATGTTATGGCTTACTGTATAATTTAATTCCTCTTTCACTCTTAAAATCGTATCAACTTCATCAATAAAAAAGTCTCCTTGTGATTCCAGTATGTTCAATATTTCCTCAAACAAGGCTACTTGGACTGGAGATCCACATTCGGTCAAAGTGGCCTCATAGGAAGATTGTAATGACAAAATACTGGTTTTTGTGGTGACAATATAATTTTTATTTTGCACAGCTTCTATCAAGGTATTTCTAAGATTTCGCAGATATTCGATGCTTTTTAAAGAGTCGCTTTGGGTGTCATCTGTGGAAAATGGCACACATTCTCTTGAAAATAAAAATGGGACAGCTGATTGACCAGATAATTTTTTGGAATTCGCACTTAAATCACGCAAGTTTGTTTCATACAGGGCTTCTGGGACAATTACCCCAACCAATCGAGTGCCATCTGCCTTCAAATAACAAGAAAGTGGCATGAGCACTTTAGATTTCCCGCCGCCCATAATAAGTTGAATGGCGTTACATTTATCTTTTTCAAGTAAGGTGGATAACATATTTCGTTGTATAGGGCGGAGCAGATTACCTGATAAAAATTCATATGCTAAGAAATAGGACTGATTTTCGTCCTGAGAGGTATATGCTCTTTTTTCGGAAAGCACTTCGGCTAACTCATCTTGATTGTTACTTTGAGATTTTATATACAGTCGGGTAAAATATTGATGGTCGGTTGACAGCTCCAACCATTTTTGAGTCTTTTGATAGAGTTCTTCTATTTCGTTGTCGGTTATTTTGCCTAATTTCGCCCGATACAACGCTTTATCCTTCTTTAGATACAACTGTATCAAGTCAAAATGGGTGATTTCCGTTCGTTCTTCCCCCAAAATTTGGCCAAGGTGCTCTGCTGCCCCTTCTTGTTGTCGAAAATTTTTAAGACTGAGTTCCAACACATCGTTCCAAGCTGTATTAACTTTGCTAGCCAAATCACTCAACGTTGTTTGTACGGTACTTCTCAATACGGCCTGATTTTTAATGTTTTTGACACACTCCTCTCTAAAGTCTTTTAGGCGATTATACCGAACTTGTCCCACGGCCGCATCGTGCGACATATCGTTTTCTAACGAATTCTGTGTTTCGTCTTTTTTCTGTTCCTGTTCCATTGAGTTGGTTTTAATATGAAATTCTTGGACCCAAGGAAATTCTTTGTTTTTAAAGTTTTCAATATTGTTTTCAAAGTCAATATTGGGTGCTGAAAACAAATCCGTTTTTCTTAAAGAAATATCATGCGTTTTATTGTATTTGGTTTCCAAGGCAGAAAGAGATTCAAGCCCAGAATCAACATTCCCAAAATGTTCCACTTTAAGCTTCAGGCATCTTGTGTTTTCAAAACTAATCCCAGAAAAATTCTCAATAGAAATCAACTGTTCGCCGGTGAGTCTCATTTTTTCTGGAACATTATTGTAATTCATTTCATATTTTTCTTTGTTTTTAGAGCAACACCTTTTGGCATTTTTAAAAAGTTCGGCTTTTAGATCTGTAGACTTATTTTGTTGACTATGATGATTCACCAAGTGATGACACAAAACGTTATTTAAGAATCTTAATCTTAAGGCGCTTAATTTGGCATTTTCCACGATAAACCCTTGGCCACTTTCTTCAACAGGAATTGAGTCAAAAATTTTATTGGCAAGTGACAGAGTTACTTCGTTCAAATCGTAGTATCCAAACCCTTCAATTTCTTTCAGAAGGTCAAAGGCTCGTTCGTATTGTCCTTGGCCCATAAACAGGTACATCAAATAAATTTTATCAGTTATCTTGATCGCAGTTAGTTTTCCTAATGAATCCACTGAAAATTCAGCATAGTATTGGGAGTTATCCGCATAGTGTTGGGATTTATATGAATCAATTTTGTCTTTTACTGTCCATCCTGTTGTATCTAAAATATTTTTATTATCTTGTAGATTAATATAGGATTGTATGGGAACCAATATTTTAGTTTCAAATTTACTGTTTTGAACGGCTAAATATTGGTCAAATCTTTCTATTTCTGTTCTTTGCAATTCAACTAACTGGTACTCATCATTACCCTGCCACCAAATCCCCTTTTTGCCTGCTTCTTCTTTACAACAAAATGACAGCCCATAGCGGCGTAAGTTTACGAAATTATAATCGGTATAAATTTCAGAAAAATCGCAACATTCAAACTTTTCAAATAAGTTTTGGTTCTCGAGTGATTTATTTGGCTGACTTTTATTCGTAGGCTGCTTTAGGCTTGGGGCTTTGAAAAACTGCAATGTGCCATGACTGGAGGATGTAAAGGTACAACAATTAGAGCGAGTGGGCTTGCCTACGTACTCTATAGCACCTGTTTTTTTATCAACGCACAAAATTGATTCTTCACAAGAAACCGAACTTGAGTTGCATTTCATAAAAACATTATACTTTTTCGAATTAAACAAAAATGGAGGAATACTATTACCTGAGGTATTATTCATTTTCATCCGTTTAAACCATGAATCACCTCTCTGAAAGTATAATTCATTATATAAAATACAATATTTTTCTTTATTGAAGGAGAAATGATATTCAGATCCGTTTGTTGTGCATTTTTTAACCGAATTGAATTCGTTAAATTCTTTTCGAACAAATTCGGGAACACACACCTCATCGTAATCATCTTTATTATTAAAGGCCCCCTTAAAAGGTATGATAGTTACATAATCTTTTTCTCCAATTTTAAACGCATATCCTCCGTCCGTATCTAATCCAGCGTCAACAAACTTGACCTTTTTATTTGTTTGTTGGTTATAAATTTTCTGCACATGTTCCTTCAGTTTTTCAAAGTTACCAGGATTATTAACGGCGGCACAAAAGACGGTGTTCATATGCCGATATAAGTCATTCAATACACATTTTTCTACGGTGGTTATGTCGTAATAGCTCGATGAGGATGTAAGCGAAGAAAGGTATTCGAGTAACAAACCGAAGTTTTCTTTATTATCCACATCGAGTATATCATTTTTTATATGTTTTTTTAGTCTAAAATAAATATCCACCATCTTTGCATAGCTGTTGTTTTGAATACTATATTCATAAGTTGGTTGGAATCTTACTTTCTGCTCTTCCGACAATTGGTGATAAAACAAAGCAACCAATGTATGGCAAAAATTGTAGCCATGTTTTTTTGTGGTTATATTTGATTTTACTTCATCGTCTAATAAATCCAGATAATCCTTTGTCTTTTGCGCAAAAGAAGATACCATCACGTCCAATCTTGGGTTTTTTTCAATGGAATCTGATATTAGATTTTGTTTAAAAAAGAAATGCATTAATAAATTTCTTCTGTCAAAATGTGTAATATTAGAAAAAATATTTTCAAAAAATTGAATCGAGCTCTCGATAGAGGTAACATTTAAATCTATCGACGAGTTTAGCGGCATATCCATTTTTAGTTTATTGGTACATTCCTGATTATTTGGGTTATATTGGCCCCGAACATTCGTTCCATTTGGGGTGATTGGAAATAAAACATTACGGGGAATTCTCGACTCATCTTTCCCATAAATAGTTACATCTGGAAATTTTTCACTCAGATTTTTCTTTGGTCGTTTTTCTTCAGGGGTATATATATAGTCAAGAGGACATTCCTTGTACAAGCAGCCATGAGTATGTTTTTCATTTTGTTGTCTTGGGTTGACAGATGGCTTATAATTACAAGAGTGGGCATCATCACTACCATTAACTGGCTTTTTGCAAGTATGGCACCAGTTTATACTATTCTGTTCTGTACTACCTGGAAGCTCCAACCATGCTTGTGTTTGTTCGTTAAATTTGCAAGCTTCATCATACGAACCTAAAAAACAATTTTCAGCATAGCCAAAAACATTTTTATCGAATCCGGATATTATATCTAGGTGATCTAGAAATAAGTCCTTTGGGTTTTTAATGTTAACGATGTGGTCTAAATCTGGTTCATAGTATCCGTTTTTAGTGGATTTATAAAAACTCCCTCCATCCGTGGATATATGTTTAAGATTATCTTTTTTAAATACATTTTTTAATTCCCGCATTTTATAGGGTTCTTTCATCTTGTTTTTTTTAAGAAATTCTTCTCCAAATGAAGTAACCAAATCATCCTTTAAGTCAATCTTTCCTGAAACTTCTCTCTGTTTTGACAGGAATTTATTGATAACTGTCAATTTTGCATCTGTGCCTCTTTGGTTAGAGCCTGTCGAGAAACTGTTCATTTTCGTAATGACATCAGATGCAATTTCTTGAGTATCTTTATCCAGTGTAAAGAATTGAAAATTTTCAAAATTATATTTTAAGTTTATACGCATGGCTTCGATATTTGGAATAGCGGCAATAACATCTGTACTAACATCGTAATAACATGCCACTGATTCGACTAACTGAAAGAACAGCTTAGAGTACACCAAAGCAGCTATCGGGGTCATTCCACGATTATGTTGTTTTTGGCTATAGTTCCCTATTAACGAATATAACGATTTCACATACTCAGCGATTTGTTCTTTATTGGTTTTTTCTGTTTTTTTAGAAAACTCACTCTTTTCCGAATTTTTCAGTAAAAGATTAAAATCTTTCAGATTGAGAATCTGATGTTCCAAAGACTTAAATTCAAAAGAAATAAAAACTTCATTCCTCATCGCGTTAGTAATATCTTTAAATGTGTTCACCCCATTTGAAATGGTTTCATCCTTATTGGGGACAGAATTATATTGATACGATTTCTTCAATATTTGAACATTCGATTGCCATTTTAACGCATAGGGAAGATCGGGTGGAGTTTCACCGGGAAACAAATGAGCCCCTGTCGTTCTACTGACAATAGCCTCAATTTGAATGGGTTTGGGGACTAACTTAGATAAGGATACCTGTATTGTTTTACAAAGATTCAACCCAAAAATACCCATTTCTTTATCGGATGCTTTTATCTTAGTGTGAATAAAACGAGCATAATTTCCCAATGCCACTCTTAAATGCCTGATTTTAGTCGCATTCTCATGCTCATCAAACTCTTTGCTATCTTGATAACTCAATATGTTTCTGTAATAATCTATCAGCGATTTCGTCTGAATCTCATACTTAATACGCTTATATACATCTTTCTCAAATCGAGACTTCAGAAAAATCATCAGACATTTCCAACCACAACACCCACTCCCCATGTCTTTGGTGTCTTCTATGGGATACTTTAGTTTTTTCCCTCCAAAGAGGGAATCGTATATTTTTTTATATATTCTATCTTCCTCACCTGCTTGAAGTGCTTGAAAAGATTGTTTGTCAGCATAAACATCGTATAATTCACCTAACTTACTTTCATGCGATATTATATCGCTTTCAGGAATAAATCCATCCTGTTCAAAATCAACCACCGTATAAGTTGCTTGGATAGCTGGATATGATCTAAAGGAACCATGCTGATTTCGATACCCCATCGGCATAGAAGCATCATAAGATGTCACCACATAGGTATTCTTTGTTTTTTGAATTTCCATTAAAAATGCATGTGCGCCAAGGCTGATATCAGCCCAACCGCATTGAAACACATGGGGATTTTCATCTTTTAAGATGCCCACCATGTTAGATATAAACATCCTCTTTTTGATTGATGTGATCTTTCTTCTTGCTTCATCAAGATCGTCTCCGAAATTCAACTTAGAAAGATCCAAATTAATAGCCTTATCAAGGATAGTTCTTAGATTTTTAGAATTCTCTAAATCGCAGGCCGTTTTGTGTATTATTTTCGTGTTATGAATATCTTTATATCGACTCGAAAAACTTTTCAAAATGTTCACAACATACTTATATACGAATTTTTCTCGATCGGCTTCTAATCCTTGAAACTGCGGATACCCTTTTATTTCTTGACTTAAATGTATATGCGCGAATACTTTGTCATCCACCCCCTCTCCATCAAGCGTCTGATAGGCTTTAATCCCTGGTATTTTATCCAGTTCATCTAAAAGTTGAGCAACAACAGTATCTTGAGTTGGCATAGATTACCTTTATTGAAGTTTGTTAGCTGGCGAGCTAATTATAAGATAATATAGAATTTTTGTCAAATAACTTATTTCATGTTACTCTACCCTTATGATGGATGAATCCGCCATTATCCGAATGTTACAAAAAAGCTTCCCTTTATCAAACGGTATTGGGGATGATGCAGCGCTTTTGCCCTTTTCTGATAAAGAAAAAATCCTGATTTCTACCGATTTACTTGTAGAAGAGGTGCATTTTAGGCGGAGATACACTGATTTAAAATCGTTGGCCCACAAAGCGCTTCATGTTAATTTAAGTGATATCGCTGCTATGGGGGGAAAACCCCATTCTGTTTTGTTAAGCCTAGCCATTCCACCCAATACTGTAGATATCTCCTTTTTTTTACAGTATTTTGTGGAAGCCTGCCGAGCGGCTCAAGTACAACTGATAGGAGGGGATACTACCCGCTCACCCGGAACGTTGTTCATCAGCCTCACCGTGATTGGCACCGGTTTGATATCAAACATTAAACGCCGTAGCACCGCTCAACCGGGTAATATTTTAGCCGTAGCGGGCGCCTTAGGCCACGCCCATTTAGGTTTCTTAGCTTTAGAAAACAATGTCCCTGATTTGAAATTTTTTAAAGATGCTTTTTTATACCCCACAGCACGATGTTCAGAAGGACTCTGGTTGGGTAACCAATCAGCCGTGACCGCCATGATGGATATTTCAGATGGATTGTGGGTAGATACCCAAAAATTGTGTGAAGCATCGGGTGTATCAGCCACTATACCCATAGAAAATGCTAACATCCAGTCTTCTTATATTATGGCTTGTCATACATTGGGGGTCGATTGTCTGGAAACCATCCTAATTGGCGGAGAAGATTATGGGTTGTTAATTGCCATTCAACAAGACGCTTATGCCCAACTGGCTCATGATTTTCAGCAACAATTTGGATATGCGCTGACCATGGTGGGAACATTGAAGCCTTCTGCTGAAGAAGTTATTCAGTTAACCAAAAACAATGTGCCTGTTCAGTTAGATTTAAAGCCGTTTTCACATTTTTAAAATACACCCTCACCCGCTTCCGCGGAGCGGGAGAGGCTTCAGCCTAGCCTCTACAAAATCGTTGGATCATTCCGCTTGCAATAAGTTTATTAACTCTCCCGGTTCGATATACCCTGGAACCAGAGTACCATCAGGTAAAACCAGGGTGGGTGTGCCTTGTACCCCAGCCAATAAGCCCAATTCGTGGTGTTTTTTTACTGGATTAACACACATTTTTTCAGGAATGGTTTGACCGGCTTTGGCGTTGGTGAGTAAAGCTTTTGGATCTTCCCCGCACCAAACCGACACCAATTGGCGATAAGAAGCAGAACTTTCCCCATTCCGTGGGAAAGCCAGATACCGCACGCTCACCCCTTGCTTGTTTAAGGTGGGAACGGATTGATGAAATTTGCGGCAATACCCGCAAGAAACATCTGTAAAAACGGTGAGGGTGTATTGTGAATTTGGAGCAGGATATTCAATGCCCTGCGCACCTTCTTTCTGTAGGTACTGTAAAGCAGTAACCAGCGCGGTTTTACGTGCTTTTTCGGTTATATTGTCTTGCTTGTTGTGTAAATCAAAAATATTGCCTTGAAAAACATATCGACCATTTTCGCTTAGATAAATAACTAATGGTCCTGAAGACAACTGATACAAACCCGATACGGCACTAGGTTCCACTTTATCTATTTTTAAATCAGGAAATTGTTGATGAAACGCTGCTTCCGCTGCTTCTGGACTGGCGACACTGAGGGCCGAAAAAAAAAGCCCGAGTAGTAATACGAGTGGCATAAAAACTCTCATTAAGGCACGCCTAGCCCCTATCTAAACCCTACCACCGCTGGGGTGACGCGGTGGCCGAGCGAGCGGCTGGCAGCCACAGATTGCCGCCCACTTAATCTCTAAAAAGAATTATTCAGCTGCAGAAGCTTCGTTATTCATGGCTTGTCTGTCTTTATTCAAGTCTTCCTTGATACGAGCGGCACGACCGGACAGATCACGCAGATAAAACAGCTTGGCCTGGCGTACTTTCCCACGTCGCTTGAGTTCGATGCGATCGATGAGGGGACTATGGGTTTGGAATACTCGTTCTACCCCTTCCCCATGAGACACTTTACGCACCGTAAAGGCGGAGTTAATACCTCGATTGCGGATGGCAATGACCACCCCTTCAAAAGCCTGAGCCCGCTCCCGGGTACCTTCTTTGACTTTCACCCAAACACAGACAGTGTCCCCAGGAGAAAACTGGGGGTGATCGTCGCGTAGTTGCGCGACTTCCAATTCCTGAATGATACGGTTTGTCATGCTGTTTCCTCCAAAACTAAATGCTTTTGCAATAAATCAGGCCGAATGGCTTTTGTGGTCCGAAGAGATTGGTCCTGCCGCCAACGACGGATGGCCTCATGGTTGCCCGATAGTAACACATCCGGAACCCGAAGTCCCGCATATTCTGCCGGCCTGGTGTAATGTGGATGCTCCAAAAGACCTTCTTGAAAACTCTCAAAGGCCACCGAATCGGCATCACCCACCACGCCTGGAATTTGACGCATAAGAGCATCTAGCATCACCAAAATGGGTACTTCCCCCCCAGATAACACATAGTCTCCAATGGACCAAATTTCATCTACCGCGAGATCGATAACGCGTTGATCTATCCCTTCATACCGGCCCGCTATCAAAATGAGGGCTTCCTGTTGCAGCAGAGGCATCACCGCAGTTTGGGTGAACGGAGTGCCTTGAGGGGATAAATATACCACTTTAGCCTGTTGAGGGGCCTGTTTTTGGGCAGCCTCAACGGCTCGAAGCAATGGTCCGGGTTGCATCACCATACCCGCCCCCCCGCCATAGGGTGCATGGTCGATATATCCAGAGGGGTTATCAGCGTAATCGCGTGGGTTAAAGTATTCTACCTGGGCTATTTTTTGTTCAAACGCCCGCCCCACCACACCATACGACAAGGCATGCTGTAGCATTTCAGGGAACAAACTAATCAGTCCAAACCACATATTACAAAGACCAATCGACTAAAATACGTTTGGTGCTTAAATCCACTTCTTTTACCACCTCATTGGCCACAAAAGGCACATGACGTTCTTCTTCCCCCAGACGTAACACCATGATGTCCTGTGCAGTTTCATATAAATAATCGACTCGGCCTAGGAGTTGTTGGGTATTGATTTCAATCACGTCACACCCTTCTAAATCGGCCCAATAATATGCATCGGATAAAGCTGGCAACTGCGTGCGGGGCACGACCAAAGAAGCCCCTTTGTACCGATTGGCTTTATTACGATTATCACAACCCACCCATTTGACGACAAAAGCACTGGCGGTTTCTTGGGCATCTTGCAACACCACGGGAACTTCATACCCCCCTTGCTGCAAATGCCAAGGCACATATTGCAGCATGTCTTGGGGGTTGTTGGTGGTGGGTACCACGTGTACCCAGCCCTTTAGGCCGAAAGGGGCACCAATACGTCCAACCACTACCCAATCCGTCATTCAGTAGCCACAACAACTGTTTTGTCCCATTCTTTCAACAAAGTATCGACTCGTTGAGAAACCTGGGCCCCCACTTGGACCAATTCTGAAATTCTGGCGCGATTAATCCGCATTTTTTCTTCTTGGCCGGCGGCGATGGGGTTAAAGAATCCCAAACGTTCGATGTAACGCCCATCCCGAGCCGAACGCTTATCGGTGGCCACCAGATGGTAAAAAGGACGTTTTTTAGAGCCAGCACGTGCCAGACGAATCATTAACATTAGTTATTTTCCTTACTAAATGGACCTTCTAAGGACCTAAAAGGTCTTCATCTTATGCTAAAAGCCGTTTATTGTAAATGTTTGAAGAGATTGTCAGAGGCCTGTTTTGCTTATACTGGTTCGACCACCTTATTTAAACTGCCCTTGCCCCTGCTGCAATCCCCGCATTAACTTGCCCATTGCCCCTGGTTTGCTGATTTTTTGCATCATTTTCTGCATCCCGTCAAACTGCTTTAAGACTTGATTGATGTCTTGAATTTGGGTGCCAGAACCTCGAGCAATGCGTTGTTTTCGAGAAGAATTGAGGATATCCGGGTAACGACGCTCTTTGAGGGTCATGGATTGAATAACGGCCAGCATTTTTTGGAAAGGTTTGTCGGTAATTTTGTCTTTCATGTGGCTGGGAACCATGCCCATACCAGGCAATTTGTCCATCATCCCCATGATGCCGCCCATTTTGCCCATTTGAAGTAATTGAATACGAAAGTCTTCTAAGTCGAACCCCGTGCCCTTTTGCAGCTTTTTTGCCAATTTTTCGGCTTCTTGTTTATCGATGGTGCGTTCCATTTCTTCGACCAACGAGAGCATATCGCCCATCCCCAGGATACGAGAGGCCATCCGATCGGGGTAAAAAGGGTCGAGGGCCTCCATTTTTTCGCCCATTCCCACAAATTTAATGGGTTTCTGAGTCATATAGCGTAAAGACAGGATAGCCCCACCGCGGGCATCGCCATCCAATTTAGTGACGATAATACCCGTGAGGGGTAAGGCTTGATGAAAGGCTTGGGCGGTTTTGGCGGCATCTTGGCCGGTCATGCCATCGACCACAAACAGGGTTTCCGTGGGTTTTAGGGCTGTGTGCAGGGCTATAATTTCGTTCATCATGGTGTCATCGATGTGCAAACGGCCTGCGGTATCGACTATCAGAATGTCTTTCACGCCTTTGCGAGCGGCTTCGAAGGCTTTCTGGGCGATGTCGAGCGGACTTTGAGTTTGATTACTTTCAAACACCGTAGCCCCGACACTCTGCCCCACCACTGCCAATTGCTCAATAGCGGCGGGTCGGTATACGTCACAGCTGACCATCATCACTGATTTTTTGTACTTTTCTTGTAAATGACGGGCCAATTTACCCGCCGTGGTGGTTTTACCCGATCCCTGCAATCCCGCCAACAAAATGACGACTGGTGGAACGGCTTGAAGGCAGATTTCCACGGATTCTGTGCCCATCAGTTTTACCAATTCTTGGTTCACGATTTTAATTAACGCTTGAGCGGGAGATAAGCCCTGAATAATGTGTTGGCCGCGGGCTTCATCTCGCACCGCTTGGATAAATTCCTTAATCACGTCATAGGCCACATCTGCCTCAATCAAGGCTTTTTTCACATCCGACAGGGCGGTTTTCATATTATCGTCGGTAAAACGCCCCTGCCCCATCCAATTCCGGAAAGAATGATTGAGTTTTTGGGTTAATTGTTCAAACACGGCTTATCCTCCCTATTGTTGCTCCGTAGGATATCATGCCACAATGAAGGATGGCCAACCCGAATATTTAGTAATTTAACCAAATAATGTCAGATTTGTCTAATACGACTCTTAGCGGCATCCTAATTGGTCTTGTGTTGTTATCTGCTTTTTTTGCGGGCAGCGAAACGGGCATGATGAGTCTCAACCGGTATCGGTTGCGGCATCAGGCCCGAGTGAACAAGCGGGCACGGCGGGTATTGCAGTTAGTGGAGCGACCCGATCGCCTTTTGGGTGTTATCCTCATTGCTAACAACTTTACCAACATTTTAGCTTCGGCCATTGCCACCATTTTAACGGTGCGTATTTTTGGGGATGAAGGGGTATTACCGGCTACTTTATCGCTCACCTTAATGGTGCTGATTTTTGCCGAAATCACCCCAAAAACTTTAGCTGCGATGAGCCCAGAAGCCATTGCCTTCCCTGCTTCCTTGCCGCTCAAATGGTTACTTACCTTTTTGTACCCATTGGTTTGGATAACCAACATGATTTCAGGGGGTATTTTACGGTTATTCGGATATTCCGCAGGGGCTAAAAACGATGCATTATCGTTAGAGGAGTTAAAATCGTTGGTGTATGAGGGAGGGCATCATTTACCCTCCCAGCATCGTTCTATGTTGCTGAGCATTTTAGAATTAGAAAACAATCATGTATCTTCTATTATGGTGCATCGAACCAACATTGTGGGCATTGATTTAAACCGTCCCTGGTCGGAAATTATTACATTGTTGTCGTTAAGTCCACATACGGTTTTACCGGTATATCGGAATGACATTGACAATGTATTAGGGTTGTTACATTTACGTGTGGCGCTGTATTTGTTGTCTAAAAAGCAATTGAATGAAAAAACACTCATTGCCAATCTAGAAAAACCGTATTTTATTCCAAGCCATACATCCCTGAACACACAATTGTTGTATTTTCAAACCGAAAAAAGACGCATGGCGTTGGTGGTGAATGAGTATGGGGATATCATAGGGCTCATTGCTTTGTCTGATTTGCTGGAAGAAATTGTAGGTGAATTTAAGCCTCATATTTTATCGCAACAGCATTCTATTATGGAGGGCTCTGACAATAGTTACACCCTAGAGGGTACTTTATTGGTACGAGATTTGAATCGTCATTTAGGGTGGAATGTTCCCAACTTTGGGGCCAGAACGTTGAGTGGGGCCATTATTGCATACTTAGAAACCATACCTGAGCCAGGTACCTGTCTAAATCTGGGTGAATATTCAGTGGAAGTTTTGGTGGTGAAAGATAATCGGGTAAAAGAAGCCAAGATTTTTAAACCGATGCTTTAAAGTGGCCTTGTTGCATGAATGGCCATGTTCCCACGTCATCCCGAACACCGTGAGGGATCTCCTAAGAGTGGCACAGAGGGAGATCTCTCGCTATGCTCGGGATGACGGGCTACGCTCGGGATGACTTAACAAAATATATACTACAGGCAACTGGATGCCAGTTTTCACTGGCATGACATTCAGAATGTCTGATTCATGCAACAAGGCCCTTTAAAGTCGCCTTATTGAAGAATACAACGACAACAAGAGGTTTTCTCAAGTACCCCTGTGTCAGATAACATCGGTTGCCGCTCATCCACCTTCCGGTCCGAAAGCATGTTTATAATAGAAGGCGATGGATCGGGGCGCCGCACAAGAAAAAGCATTGCCGCTTCTTTACGGATACACCCTACAAAATCTACCAGTTGTCTTTGTTTTTCCAGATCTGGTACCATGAGCACAATGAGCTCAAGGTACATTTTAATGAGCTCAAGGTATGTTTCATGGCTAAAAAAAACTTGACTGTTAATCAGATCACTTTGACTGTTTCGAACAACACTGAGATCTTTTTTGACAACATCGTGACAAAGCTTGTTAAATAACTCAAACCGATGTCGTTCACTTTCTATCACTTCATCTTTCGTGCACTCAGGCCTGAGTCGTTTCTTCTGGACTTCGACAAAATTCAGCAAGTCTTGAAAATTTTTACAGGTATACTTAGCCATGGCAGGCTGATTGGCCAATACAGCACTAAACAAGGTTGTATCGAATAAAAAGAGATCGCTGTCTGTTATTAAGAATCCTGATTCACCAGCGTTCTGTCGTCTTTCAGCTTCCTCTAATCGTTCTAGCCAATCTTGAGACAGGTATTTATTAACTTGTTTCTTAATTCGTGTGCGTATAAGTTTTGTTTTTTCATTAAGCCAATTTTTAAAATTCCCCATTTTGCCGGTTTCTATAGCACTTTTCATTTCCTGAAAGTGTTCTGCTGGCATTGTGTGTCTCCTGAAGAAATTTTTTGCGAATCGCAAAGTATATCCCATTAAAGGCTATCTGTCTATTATATTTTGAAATGGCCTTGTTGCATGAATGGCCATGTTCCCACGTCATCCCGAACACTGTGAGGGATCTCCTAAGAGTGGCACAGAGGGAGGATCCCTCGCTATGCTCGGGATGACGGGCTACGCTCGGGATGACGTGGGAACATGGCCATTCATGCAACAAGGCCTTTTGAAATATTGTGCTATTACACGGTATTGTTTGGAAGTTTTACTCAAAAAGCTTTACTTCCCAACTCTACAATGATAAAGTCAGCCAATCAACAAACATGATTGGTTGCTTTTCCTATGCCGCGCCTTAAGCCTTTTGCCGTTATAGCATTAGATTTTGATGATACTCTGACAATACGAGACGGTCTTTCCGTTACACGTACTGTTAATACATGGACGACGATCGATTTAAAGCCAGTTAATTGGCCTCTTATTTTTACGTTAATGAGCAGTCGTCCTTCGCATCCAGAATGGCAGTTTATGTATCAAGTGATTTCTTATGGAAGTCGGATCCCTCATTACATAAAACAGGGAGCCTCTGACGGTAAGGCGGGTTTTTTTGTTATATCTTGTATGGCCATTAATTGCCTTCAAATGGCTGCCGAGTCTGTAGGGATGCCTCTGCCCCTCAATACGGCGTACGGTATTTTACAGCCTTACATCAAATACTTTAACTCTGGCTCAGAAGAAGCCTGGATAATGGCTCCACTCTCAAAGGTGGAAGAAGTTATTGGAAAAACTGATTATTGCTTATCCAATACAATTGCAAACATAACGCACCAAGCTTTAATTTTTTTTCATCAGTTATGTCGGCGTGGTTTCACTGCGTTTGAGACTTTAGATCTTCCCTATCCTTTTGTACAGGAAATTTTTGATGCCAATCATGATAAGATTTTTTATCCTCATGGGAAGAATTTATCTTTGTTATTTTTCTATCTTACTTTAATGGAGCAAAACGAACAGGCCCCTCGTTTAGAACATTTAGAACATATTTTTCTGTTAGATGATGCCGCTCATAATGTCGATATGGTGCAATCTTTCTTTGTTTCGCCTCGTCTTTCGCAGGGTACTGCTGCTGCCCATGCAATGCCAAAATTTCCCACAGGCATGATCTTTAATGCACAAGATCCGTATAATTCAGAGCAATTAGACAGTCTGATGTTCAAATTAGAAAATCTACCTTTACTGGTTACAAAAGATGAGAAATTCACATACAGAAATAGTTATAAAGCTGACTTTATCGATTGTATACGGTCTTTGAGAAAACCTTTCACAGAACCGTGGTTTAACTCAATTTCTGATATTGATTATATACAGTCTTTGAGCAAATCTTCAAAAAAACAGTTGTTTGACTCAATTTCTGAAGCTGGGCCAGTAGAGCGTCTTACACAATGTTTGATCCAATGGACATTAAACTATTTTTCTATCAATAGCGTCAAGCGATTAATAGGAGATCCGTCTCACAATGCCCAACATCAGTTCTATTTTTGTTATTTTATGGAGCAAGTTCTACGGCACTTCAAACTACAAGATACAGCGCTGTATGGGGTTTTTTCAGAGGTCCTGACTGAGGATGTATTGATTTCTCAAAACCCACCGGTTCTTATAAGTCAACAAGACAATCTTATGCATGAAGAAGAAAAATCTTCTTTTGAAAAAAAACCAAGCTTAAGGATATAAAATTTTCCCTACCCTATCAATATGGTCTTTGACGGATTTATCTGACAAATTATCATAGTGTAATACATCGAACGAATAGGGCGTTGGCAAAGCATCTAAATCGTCTAATAATTCAGCAGAAACATCTTTTTCAGCACTAAAAGCTAAATCAATGTCTGAACCAGGACGATAGGTTCCTTTGGCTCGAGAGCCGTATATTTTAACCCATTTTATATCGGGATATTGAGCAATACAGGTTTTTATGGCCCATAAAGTTGCCTCTGGCAACCCAAACATTATACCAATCTCTCTTGGAAATATTGGTGCACTTGTTGAATGCCCTTGACATACCGTTGGCTAATCTTCTGGATGGCCTGTAAAGCACGTACCTCATCATACGTATGCGTGAGTAAATTTCGTTCTTGCAACATATCAATCCACAACTGGCCGTCAATAATAATATTTTTCTCAAATCCCTGTTTAATAACCTCCCGAGGTAAAGAAACATCCAGCCCCTGATAATTGACATAATCTTTGATGGTTTTCCAAGCAAGTTCAAAGGTCATTTCAAAAATTTTAATGAGTGCCATTTGATACAAATCATTATGGATATCAGCAGATTGTGCCGTCATGGCATGCTGCAATTTCTGATAAGCCGAAGTAAAATGCTCGAAACGTTGTTTCCAACGTACGTCAACTGACTTGTTCATATCATTTCCTTCATACAGATATTCCCAGTTTTTGGGCCACCATTTTATAAGCTTCAACTACCCCCCCCATGTCTTGGCGGAAGCGATCTTTATCGTAGATGAACCCTGTGTTTTTATCCCAAACCCGACAGCCATCGGGGGTAAATTCATCCCCCAAACAGAGAGTTCCATGCTCATCTAACCCAAATTCGACTTTAAAATCAGCCAAAATCATGCCCGCATGGTCGAAATAAGGTACTAAAATATCGTTAATTTTCAAGCTCATAGCTTTCATATGGGCCAATTGCTCTTGGGTAGCCCACCCCATACAGAGAATATGAGAATCGTTCACCAAGGGATCTCCTAAGGCATCGTTTTTATAAAAAAACTCAAACACAGGTATCGGTAAAACATCTCCTTTTTTGAGGCCTAAGCGTTTGGCAAAACTGCCAGTAACACGATTACGAACCACACATTCGATGGGGAGCATGGTGAGGGCTTTTACCACAGTATCAGTTGGCGATATAACTTCAATAAAATGCGTGGGAATACCCGCTTGTTCCAAATGTTGCATAATGCTGGCGTTAATCAGATTGTTCACCCGGCCTTTATTCGATAAGGCTTCTATTTTTTCTGCATTAAAAGCGGAAGTGTCATCGCGATATTCCATAATATATTGATGTGGTTTATCGGTCCGATAAACGGTTTTGGCTTTTCCAGTATATAAAACATCTCGCTTTTGCATTAAAAAACTCCTGGTGGAACAACAGACACGGGTTTCGTCGCCAATTTACCTTCAGGTATGTCAAACTGAGAGGAGGTAACGCGAGCTTCTAAATCAGTGGGCACTTTTAAAGGTGCTACCAAATGCGCCTCTAGGTAATCGTTGGTACGATTATGAATATTGCCCCGAACCCCTCCAATACCACAGCCAGATAAGAGTAAAAAACAAGCTAAATACGCATTATAAGGTTTCATAGGACAATACCTCTTGTAAAATGGGAATAACTGTGGCGTGATAAGATTTGCTGAATGTGGTTAAGGGTAGCCGAATACCTGGTCCTGTTTTTTTCAACCAATGTAACATCCATTTAACGGGAATGGGGTTTGTTTCAAAAAACAATGCTGCATGTAAAGGCGACAATTGCGCATTTAGTTTTTCGGCTTCTTCCCAGCGATGCGCCAAACAAGCCATCAAATAACGCTGCATAAGATGAGGCACGATATTGGCCGTGACGGATATTATCCCCTGCCCACCAGCCTTCATAAAAGCCAAACTGGAACCATCATTACCTGTTAATACTTGTAAATGGGGCGCTTCTTGACGATAACGTATAACACGTGCCAAATCATCGGTGCACTCTTTAATGCCCACTACGTGGGGATGTTTGGCCAAGGCAAGTACCGTATCAGGCTCACAATCGCACGCAGTACGACCAGGCGCATTGTATAGGATAAGAGGCAGCCCCACATTGGCTATGGCTTCATAGTGACGTATGAGCCCTGTTTGCGTTGGTTTATTAAGATAGGGCGTAATAGCCAACCCAGCATCTGCCCCCAAAGTTTTGGCTTCCAGAGTATAGCTAACTGCTCTTTGTGTGCTATTACACCCAGTGCCCGCCATAACGATAAATCGCTTTTGAGCAACTTGTATTGCCGTTGATAATAAAGTAGACCATTCGGATTCTGAGAGGGTGGGGTGTTCCCCAGTGGTGCCTGCCACTACCACCGCAGGGGTTTTAATGGCCGCATGAGCTTCTAAGAGGGCTGCCCATTCATCCCAGGCAATATCCCCTGAGGAGGTCATTGGAGTCACCAAAGCCACCGCAAGAGGGGGTAAAGCACTGTCCGGTAGAGAGGGGGGGCTGTTTGGGGGGGGGTTAGAGCGGGG
>JAHFQG010000002.1:25652-40483 GCA_023266415.1 Francisellaceae bacterium
TGTATCATTTAAAATGCTTCTCGCCATGAAACGAAGGAAAGTATATCAAACTCTCGTGAAATGTCACGACATGATCCCAAAGCCCGTGCTAGAATAGCTGGTTTGCTAACAACGTAATTTGATGAACATGAAAAAAGAAATTAAGCCTTCTTACTTAATTCTGTCCCTGCACGGCCCTGAAAAAGCTGGCCTCTTCCATGCCCTCACCAAACTCTGTAAAACATGCCAATGTCTAATTCTAGAAAGTCACGCCACCCAAATGGGGGATCACCTAGGGATGGTGCTCCGTCTCTCAGGGCATTGGAATGCCATGGCAAAATTTGAGACCCAATTCCCCCTCTTTCAAAAGAAATGGGAATGTCAGGCAGTTAGCCAACGAATTGATGCGATCGTACCTAATGAAGACAGAACACTTGCCTACAATATGCAGGCCATCTCCTTTAATACCGTGGATGTTATCCCTGAGTTACTTAAATTTTTCCATCAACGGAAAATCAAGCTCCTCCAACTAAACAGTGAAACCTACCACACCAGTCGTTCCTCCACCCCCCTCTGTGCCATCACCGCAGTTGCCCTGATCCCCCATCACCTCAACATTGCCACGTTACGGGAACAGTTTATGGTCCACTGTGAAGAATATAATTTAGATGCTATTCTAGAACCTCAGAAACTCGCCTAGTAAGGGCCTCTTGGATGAATAACCTCCCCCCCCTTCCGTCCACCGTGTTTGAATCCACAGATCCCTACATCACCACCTTCCAAGACCTCAGGAACCTGCGCGTTGTTCTCTACTTTTACCCCAAAGATAATACCCCCGGCTGCACCCTAGAAAGCCGCGACTTCGCCGCCCTCAAGCCTCAATTTGATGAGCACCGCACCGTCATTGTGGGTGTCTCTCGCGACTCCTGCCAATCTCACCAACGATTTAAAGAAAAACAAGGACTCCCCTTTATCCTCATTTCCGACAAAAAGGATGAACTTGGTAATTACTTCGAAGTTATTAAAAAAAAATCCCTTTTCGCCAAAACCTTTCTTGGCATAGAGCGTGCTACCTTCCTCTTTGATGAACAGGGCCATTGCAAACAGGCCTGGCGGAACGTTATAGTAAAAGAACATGCACAAGAAGTGCTAGATGCCGTTAAAGCGCTCTAATAAAGAGCTCAATACAAGGATGTGGTCATGAAAAAGTGTTTCATCTTAGATACCAATGTGCTAATGCATGATCCAACGGCACTGTTCCGCTTCCAAGAGCATGATGTTTACCTGCCTATGGTGGTGTTGGAGGAGTTGGACAGTGGCAAAAAGGGGCTGTCAGAAACCGCCCGTAATGTGCGTCACATCAATCGTTTTTTAGACGACTTACTCTCTAAATCAGATCCAAACCATCTGCTGGATGGCCTATCGCTCACCCCCCCAACCAATACAGGGCAAGATTTCCCTTTTCCCACAGGCAAATTATTCTTTCAAACCGAACAAAGCACCCACTTGCTACCTGAAACCCTGCCAGGGAATAAGGCCGATAATGCTATTTTGGCCGCTACCTTATCCTTCAAAACCACGCATCCCACCACCAACATTATTTTAGTCTCCAAAGACGTGAATCTGCGCATTAAGGCCGCTATCTTAGGTATCGCAGCTGAGGACTACAGAACGGACCAAATTGCGGATGATCTCTCTTTTATGTACAGTGGCCTCATTCAGATCAATGCCCATTTTTGGGAGACCTATGGCCAAAAAATGGATTCTTGGCAAAAAAACGGCCGTACTTACTACAAGGTACAGGGCCCCGAAAGCAACAGTTGGTATACTAACTGTTGTCTGGAAGCTGAGGATGATCCAGAATTTTCCGCCATCGTACGCTCTATCGACAATCAAACCGCCACCATCGAGTTTACTGAAGACTACCGAAAACCCAAAAACAGCATTTGGGGCATCAATGCTCGAAATATCGACCAAAATTTTGCCCTAAACATGCTCATGGATCCAGAAATTGATTTAGTCACTCTCGTGGGCTCTGCGGGTACAGGTAAAACCCTCCTGACTTTGGCCGCTGCTCTGAAGCAAACCCTGGACATGCACCGCTATCGCGACATTTTGGTCACCCGTGCCACAGTCCCTGTGGGGGATGATATTGGCTTCCTCCCAGGCTCTGAAGAAGAAAAAATGACCCCTTGGATGGGCGCTTTGTTAGATAACTTAGAAGTACTCAGTCAATCCCAGCACCCGAAAGAATGGGTACACATCACCCCAGATACTGCCCGAGATCTGAACATCCGCATTCGTTCCCTCAATTTTATGCGGGGTCGTACCTTTTTGAACAAGTTTGTGATTATTGATGAGGCCCAAAATCTTACCTCCAAACAAATGCAAACCCTGATTACCCGGGCTGGGCCAGGCACTAAAATAGTCTGTTTGGGGAATATCCGCCAAATTGATACCCCTTACCTCACCGAAACCACCTCAGGGCTAACCTATTTGGTCCACCAGTTCAAAGCTTGGCCCCACAGTGCTCATATTATTTTGAGACGCGGAGAGCGTTCTCGTCTGGCGGATTATGCCTCAGAGGTGTTATGATTACTCCCTTTTTGACAAAAAGGGTGAAGAAACCGTGGATATCTCAAAAACGCCTATTGTATTAATGACCGACTTTGGTACCTCTGACGGCGCTGTCAGTGCTATGAAAGGCGTGATTTACTCGGTGGATGCGGCTGCCACAGTGGTTGATCTCACCCATAACATAGAGCCCTTCAACATCCACGAAGCCTCTTTTCGACTTTTTCAAGTCTTGCAATACTACCCCAAAGGCACTGTTTTTGTGTGCGTGGTCGACCCAGGAGTCGGCACTAACCGTAAATCCATTGTGGCCAAAACTCATAATGACTATTATATAGTCACCCCGGATAACGGCATTTTGACCTATGTGGCTGATCATTATGGGATTGACGCGGTGCGGGAAATTGATGAGTCACAAAACCGACTTCCTTCTTCTATCAATTCACATACCTTTCATGGTCGAGATGTGTATGCCTACACAGGGGCTCGGCTCGCCACTGGTAAAATTGATTTTGAAGGGGTTGGCGATACTGCTTTAAACCAATTTACCACCATTTCTATTCAGGTTCCTTCGGTGGTTGATGGCAGTATTCATGGTACTGTGGTGGCCTTAGATGGGGTATATGGAAATTTATGGACCAATGTAACAGAAAAAATGCTGACTAAAATTGGGATAACATATGGTCAAATCATTCAAATCGACATTGTGGTCCACAATGCATTATGTTATCAGGCAACCCTTTTATTTGGAAAAACCTTTGGAGAATCTGAAATAGGCCAGCCCATTGCTTACATGAATAGTATTGGTCATGTTGCTATTGCGGTCAACCAAGGCAATTTTGCGAAAAAGTTTCAGATAAAGCCTGGGTATAATATTCATATTCGGACTGGACCCCAGCCTACGCTGGGGTGACAGTTTCATTGTCATGCCAGTGAAAACGGGCGTCCAGTTGCCCGTAGTATATATTTTGTTAAGTCATCCCAAGCGTAGCCCGTTATCCCAAGCGTAGCCCGTCATCCCGAGCGTAGCGAGGGATCTCCCTCTATGCCACTCTTAGGAGATCCCTCACAATGTTCGGGATGACGTGGAAACATGGCCATTCATGCAACAATGCCCTGGGGTTATATATCTTTAAAACCGGGCATCATTTTTTTAGGTGTGTACACTCTTTTTTTGGCAGTAAAGTCAGATTTTTCTCGTTTGGGTGCAAAATCACTCCTGCGCTTAGGTGCAAATTCACTGCGCTTTGGCGAAAATTCATTACGCTTTTTGGAAAATACAGCACTACTATCACGTCTGGGGGAAAACCCACCTTTATCACGTTTAGGGAGAAATTCACGGCCTTCTCGTTTATGACCAAAGCTTGATCCGTCCCGTTTGTAAGAAAAATCGCCTTCTCTCTTTTTAAAACCAGCAAAGGGCCCGCTTCCGCCTCCCTTGCTTTGACGAGAGGGCGGTCGTTGAAAATGTTCGGGTTGTTTTTCATTGGGGTTCATGAGGCGGCAAATATCTTTCCATTTTCCACCATCTTGAGAGGTAACGAGGCTGATGGCCACGCCTTCCGCGCCTGCACGGCCGGTTCGGCCGATACGATGGATATAATCTTCGGGGCATTGGGGTAAATCGTAATTGACCACGCATTCAATATGGGGGATATCTAACCCACGGGAGGCCACATCGGTGGCTACCAGAATACGGTGTTCTTTTTTACGAAATGCCTGAATGACTTTTTCCCGAACGCGTTGTTTTAAATCGCCATGGATAGCATCGGCCTCATGGCCTGCTTCATTTAATTTGTCAGCCAGTCTTTCGGTGCCAAATTTTGTTTTCACAAAAATGATAACAGAGCCTTCTCGTTTGTCTAATTGTTCCGTTAAAGCACCAAATTTTTGAGATTCAGAAATTCGAATGACTTCTTGTTTAATAGTTTCGATGGGTAGACGGGTAGAGCCTACCGAGACGCGCACGGCGTCTTTTAGGTATTGTTCAGCGCTTTTCAGAATGCTGGGGGGCATGGTGGCTGAAAACATGAGGGTTTGCCGTTGTTTTGGCATACGTTTGATGATTTCTTGGATTTGGATAGCAAAACCCATGTCTAGCATGCGGTCCATTTCATCCAATACTAGAAAGTCTGCATCTTCGAGTCGCAAGGAGCCTCTTTGAAGGTGATCGTTGATACGCCCAGGGGTACCCACAATAAAGCGCGGTTTGGAGCGGAGTTGTTTGAGTTGTTTAAACAGGGAGTCTCCACCAATGAGGAGGGTACTATAAAGGGTGCTTTTATGACCGACAAACTGCTTAAAGGCTGTTTGAACCTGCAAGGCCAGTTCTCGGGTAGGGGCCAACACTAAGGCAGAGCCGGAAGGGCGTGATATTAAGCGGGCAACAATGGGGAGTAGATAAGCGAGCGTTTTACCGGTACCGGTTTGGGCTGATCCCAAGACATCTTTGCCTTCTAAGGCGGGAGGGATAGCAGCAGCCTGAATGGGGGTTGGGGTGTCGAATTGGAGGGCTTTAAGGGAAGCCAGTATAGCGTCCGGAAGGCCCATGGTATTAAAATTTTGCATGGCGTAAGGGGGATCCTATGAAGAACAAGGAAGGTTCCTTGTTCGTCTAGCGGATGAATGTCCCACGCTGTTTGATCAAGGCGATGACTATCTTTGAGATAGAGGCAAGCATTATACTGGAAATAAAAAATAAGTCAATTAACTTAGTTTGAGCTGAGTTGCAATCTAGGCTATGTTGTTCTATAAACTTATTCAAATCTTACTGACGAAGAGTGTCTTATGCAAAAAACGCGCCTATCCAGTAAAGGACAAATTGTTATTCCATTAGGTATTCTGGATGTCATGCCAGTGAAAACTGGCATCCAGTTGCCCGTAGTATATATTTTGTTAAGTCATCCCGAGCGTAGCCCGTCATCCCAAGCGTAGCCCGTCATCCCGAGCGTAGCCCGTCATCCCGAGCGTAGCGAGGGATCTCCCTCTATGCCACTCTTAGGAGATCCCTCACAATGTTCGGGATGACGTGGAAACATGGCCATTCATGCAACAAGGCCAAAAACAAGCTGCTCAGGCATTACAATTATAAGAAGTAGTAGGGTCATTCGTGTTGTATGGCGGAGTCTCTATTGGGGGAGAATTCTGCCACATTTTGGGACTATTCACGACAGGCGCTGTAGCCTTAGATAAATCCGGTGTGTTTGAATTATCAGATATTTTAGTATCATTGTTTGTAGTAGAAGATGAAGATTCTGATTTTTTATAGGGTTGAGAAACCACTACCCCTATCATGGCACCCACTAAAACCACAGCAACAGCCACCCCGAGGGTAATGGGGTTGCTCACAAACACACTAATTAAAGCAATGGCAGAAACAACAGCCAGAAAAATGCCAACAGAAACGGCATTAGCTGGTCCAATAGAATACGAATAAAGCCCCACTCCACGTCTTCTATGCTCTGAGAATACCGGTGCTATTGGTATAAGTACTGGAGGACGTATCCCTATTGGAGGACGTATCCCTATTGGAGGACGTCTCCCTATTGGTGCACCTCTATGTCTTCTCATGACAATCTCCTACAAAACGATTGTGATCCCATATTATCAAAAAATACTATTTTTGTCCGTGTATACGCACTTAATACCCTCCACGCTCGTGAGTATCGGGCAAAAAGCCACCCACTTGGGCATCCCAGAGAGTTTTATAGAAGCCTTTTTTGGCTAACAGAGCTTTGTGTGAGCCACTTTCAACGATTTTCCCTTGGTCAAATACCAAAATGCGATCCATATGGAGTAAGGTAGAGAGCCGATGGGCAATGACCAGGGTGGTTTTGCCTTGCATGAGTTTCCAGAGGGTGTCTTGGATATCAACCTCAGTGACGGAATCGAGCTGAGAGGTGGCTTCGTCCAAAATGAGAATGGGGGCGTTTTTCAGCATAGCACGAGCAATGGCGATGCGCTGTCGCTGTCCACCCGATAGTTTGATACCGCGCTCTCCCACCAAAGTTTGGTATTGTTCGGGCGTTTTTTCAATGAATTCGTGCGCATGGGCTTGTTTTGCGGCTTCGATAACTTCTGTATCAGTGGCATCTAACTTACCGTATCGAATGTTGTCTAGGAGGGAGCGATGAAACAGGGAAGGATCTTGGGGGATAAAGGCAATGGCTTCTCGGAGGGAGTCTTGTGTAACAGCACGAATATCTTGACCATCGATTGTGATGCTACCACTGTTGATGTCGTAAAAACGGAGAATGAGATGAACAAACGTAGATTTTCCGCTGCCCGAATAACCCACCAGACCCACTTTTTCCCCTGGGGCAATCCGAATAGACTTGTTTTGAAAAAGAGGATCTGCCCCTTTGTAGTGGAATAAAACCTTATTAAAGACAATTTCACCTTGGAGTACTTGCAAAGGGGTGGCGTTGGGGACATCTCGAATTTCGAGGGGAATAAACAATTTTGTTAAGCTTTGATTGCACCGGCCCAGCGCGTCATTGAGTCGGTCAACTTGCTCTGTTACCCACCATAAATTATCTCCTACATACACAATCAAGCCTAAAATTAAGACAAAGTCACCGGTGGTCACCAGTCCTTGGGCTTTAAGTTTGACCAGCATGAAGGCCATAAATCCGATCACTAAGGTCACTGTGAGCCCTTGTACCCAATAAAATTTGATTAAAAACCATGCTTTATCTCGAAATTTACCTTGCATATGTTTCAAATAAGTTTGTATATGGATAGATTCATAGGTGCGCCGTGAAAACAGGCGAATATTTTGGATATTCGTAATACCGTCTACCAATTGACCTGTGATTTGAGACTGACTTTCAGCATAACTGTTTGAAAAGTTTCGAATTTTTTTAGAAAAAGAGAAGCTGATGGTTAAAAATAGGACGGTCCAGAGAAAGAGTCCCCAAAAAAAGACAGGGTGGACAAAATACATACCGACTAAAGCGGTGATGAGCACCACAAAACCCCGTATTAAAAAACGGGACAGATCGTGAACAGCCATTTCGATGTTTTCAGCTAATACGTTGATATTGTTGGAAATAGAGCCCGAAAAATGATCTTGGAAGTACCGATGAGAGTGTTGGTAAACATAATTGAGCGTTTTAGAAATAATGTTATTTTTGATGAGAGGTTGTATTTTGTAGTTAATGAGATCTACCCCACGCCATGTAAGGGAGTGTAATTCATAGAGGGCAGCGAATAACAGCAAAGGCAACACCATATGTTGTATACCAACAGCTGTTGTTTTATCCAGTGTGTCGACCACCCATTTGATTAAATAAGAGCGTAGAACTCCGTCTAGTCCAGAAATAACCATTAATAAAACAAAAAGGATAAAATATCCCTTGTAAGGAGCAATAAAATGCCCTATAAAAGGGATAATGGTTTTAGGTAAGGGTTTGGTATCTGTTTTCATAGAAGGGGGTATATCCTAAGCTCATTTATTGTACCCCTTTTTCTGTAGAATTGGAAGATGACTCAAGCTTCTGGGGTATATTAATACAATGACCTATCTTTTCATTCATGGGGCCTGGCACAACCGGGCTTGTTGGTCCGCTGTGTTGCCATTGTTAAAGGCAACCCATCATGCTATGGCCATCGATTTACCAGGTCATGGTGGCAATACTATGCTTTATTCCGCTATTAGATTAAATACCTATGTCGACACCGTGAAACAAACGGTTCTAGCATTAAAAACCCCTGTTATATTGGTGGGTCACAGTTTAGGCGGTATGGTCATATCTCAAGTGGCAGAAGAAATACCAGAGGCCATCCAATCGTTGGTGTATGTGGCCGGCTTTTTACCCCAAAATGGGCAATCTTTGTTGGATATTGTTCAAACTTTCCCACAAGCTGAATTGCTACAACATACGTATCGTGATAGGCAACGCCATAGCATTTCTTTGCGTCCGTCCGCTGCATTAAATAGGATATTATCTGCGCCTCAACAACTGACTGAGCCATGGCACCCATTTTCTGACTCAGTTTTTTTAACGCAAAGACGCTTTGGGCAGGTGAAAAAGATCTATATTATGTGTGGAGCCGATAGAGCGATTCAGAAAGTCGACCAGCTATCAATGATTCGAACGTATCCGGAGATAGAAGTGAGGGAAATACCAAGAGCTGGCCATTGTCCTTTTAAATCAGATCCGGAACCATTAGGAAGACTATTGTGTGAATAGATACACCCCCACCCTAACCCTCCCCCGCCTCGCGGGGGAGGGGACAAAAAATAGATACCCTCCCAAGAAGCCCCCAACCACGAGTTCCTCTGTCCCCTCCCCCGCCTCGCGGGGGAGGGAACAAAAAATAGATACCCTCCCAAGAAGCCCCCAACTACGAGTTCCTCTGTCCCCTCCCCCGCCTCGCGGGGGAGGGCAGGGTGGGGGTGTTTCAAAGAAAAAAACACTAAACACAAATAAAGAGACAAATCACACAACTCAGCTGTTAAACACCGAGATATATACTTTCTTGTGTTTGTTATTTGCTGTGTTAATTATACTTGGCAATTTAACTTACCAAAAATTTGTCACCCTGCCCTTCTATCTTCATCCAACCACCCTATCCGTGGGAGCCTTACTATATCCGCTCACTTTTTTTATCACCGATCTAATTTCTGAATTTTTTGGACGTGAAAAAGCACGATTTTGTGTGGCCGCAGCATTGCTCATGAATTTCTTAACAGCCGCCATTTTGGTAGGCATGGATGCTTTGCCCGCGACATCATGGTCCCGCTTGGACAATACCACCTTCCATCAGGTGTTTGGCAGCTATCGGTTAGCCTTTGCGGGATCTATGTTGGCCTGTTATACTGCCCAAATATTGGATGTGACCGTTTATTTATGGATCAAAAAACGCACACAAAGTCGCTGGTTGTGGTTACGCAGTAATAGCAGCACGGCTTTGGCTCTGTGGGTCGACACATTTCTGGTGGTGGGATTTATGGCTTTCTTTGGTTTGTTACCTTGGGAGCATTTTTTCACATTGGTTATTAATAGTTATTTATATAAATTACTTTTTACGGTGTGCAGTACACCGTTTTTTTATCTGTGTGTAAGGATAATTCGTGCCAAAATTCAAACCTGAAGATTTAGGCAGTATATTCATGATAAGCGCCACTGTATTGGCGCTTATTCTAGCCAATACCACTTCGTGGTACCAATCCTTCATTAGTGCACCTCTTTCGTTATTTACCCTCACTGATTCAGTACAAGGGTGGACGAAAAGTGCCCTTATGTCCATTTTCTTTTTGCATATTACTCTAGAGCTCAAATATGAGATGGTTGAAGGATTTTTATCCAACCGAAAACATGTATTATTACCTGCGGTAGCGGCTTTAGGTGGCATGTTAGTCCCAGCGCTTATTTACCTAGGTATTAACCATCAGCATCCTGAAAATTGGGGTGGGTTCGCCATTCCTTGTGCAACAGACATTGCTTTTTCGTTATGTTTATTTCATTTATTTGGTAAACGGTTACCTCCTTCCATTCGAGTGTTTTTATTGTCCATTGCGATTTTTGATGATTTGGGAGCTATCCTTATCATCACATTATTTTACAATGCCACCCTCCACAGTACCCCTTTGTTTATCAGTTTTGGGATCACTGGTATCTTATGGAAACTGCATCAATACCGCATCACTTTTTCACTGCTTTACCTATTTTTGGGCATCCTACTTTGGATCGCCTTATATCAGGCTGGGATGAATACCACCTTGAGTGGGGTTATCTTAGGTCTGTGCATACCGCTGTATAAAAAAACAGATGTTCCGTATTTAAAATCAGTGATGGCTCATTTAAATCCTTGGGTTCAATGGGGTATTTTACCGCTCTTTGCCTTTACGGCATCGGGGGTGCTGTTTAATACAGCACCCAATATCATCTCCGATCCTCTGATTTTGGGGATAGGATTAGGGCTTCTATTAGGAAAACCTCTTGGGATATTCCTGTTCTCCTATGGGCTGATTCGGTTGCAGTGGGCGCCCATTCCATCTTTAAGCCAATATCGGCATATCTTTATCATTGCCTTACTCTGTGGTTTTGGGTTCACCATGAGTCTTTTCATGGGTATATTGGCTTTTTCGACTGAAATTGCTCAAAATGCCATGAAATTAGGAGTCCTATTAGGATCTACAATCGCAGCGCTCATGGCTGTTTTGGTTATCCTCTTGACACAAAATAGAAGATAGGATAGGGTCAAACATAGGACTTTTTCTGATTACTGTGTAAGAGATTGACATGACCTCATCTTCTAGAACCATAGCCTGGCTTGTTTGGGCCATTGCTTCTGTTTTTTACGCTTACCAATATATACTACGAGTCATGCCCAGCATTATGCTGCCGGACATTATGGCTCAGTTTCATATGGACGCAGCGCTTTTTGGGCAATTTGTGGGTATCTACTACATTGGCTATTCCCTCCTAATGTTGCCTATTGGCATTTTGTTAGACCGATATGGTCCCAAAAAAATCATGCCTTTGTGCATTTTATTAACTACGCTGGGCTTGATGCCATTGTTGTTGGCTGATCATTGGGCTTTCCCCATAATCGGTCGTTTACTGATTGGTATTGGGTCGTCGGCTGCCATTTTGGGGGCATTCAAAATAATTCGTTTGTCTTTCCAAGAACAACATTTCACGCGTATGTTAAGTTTGGCGGTAACGATTGGTCTTATTGGGGCTATTTATGGGGGCGGGCCGGTCAATTACCTGCGTGACACATTGGGGTATGAAGCGGTGGTAGGTTTGATGGCAGGGGCGGGTGTAATTTTAAGTATTCTGACTTATTGTATCGTGCCCAACATGCCAGCGTATCGAGTTCCTTCGATATGGCATGAACTAAAATTGGTGCTTACCAATCGACAAGTGTTGCTCATTTGTTTCTTTGCGGGATTAATGGTAGGCCCGTTAGAAGGGTTTGCGGATGTGTGGGGCACTGTTTTTCTCAAGAAAGTATATGGATTTGACAGTACCATGGCCGCCACTTTACCCTCTGCCATTTTTGTGGGCATGTGTTTTGGAGCGCCTTTATTAAGTTTGATAGCTGAAAAAAGTCGTCGTTATTTTTGGACTATCACACTGGCAGGTCTTCTCATGACCATGGGATTTGTAAGTTTATTAACTGGCAAAGTTGGTTTAGAAGGGATGAGCGCATTATTTGTGGCAATTGGTGTCTGTTCAGCTTATCAAATTCTGGCTATTTATAAAGCATCCACCTATGTTCCTGAACATGCGGTTGGATTGACCACGGCTACCACCAACATGATCATCATGATTTTTGGTTATTTATTTCACAGCCTCATTGGGTGGATTGTATATATATTGGGTGATGCCCGAGAAGCTCTGATTGGGGGCATTGCCGTTATCCCCATGGCATTAGCGATAGGTACGAGTGGATTTTTATATTTAAGTTTTAAAAACAAACATAGCTAAAAAGGAGAAACGGGATAACCCGTTTCTCCTCCTCAGGAAGCACTTATCGAGTATGGATGATAATACTTAGGTGATCAGTACCCAGACCTGACACATCCGTTGATTTAACAGCAACGGCGTGATCTTGAATATTGACGCGAAACCCATCTTCCATAGTAATTTCGACCTTTTCGTACCCACCAGAAACTATGGCAATTTGTTCTGGCTTCAATTGTTTCATAAACAGACTCCTTTCAAGGCCCTGAAATAACTGGGATACTGTATAAAAACACACCCCCCTTTTACGGGGGGATGTTTAAATTACGCGGCGGCGTTATGAAAAGAAATACCCAGTGTATCGGTACCGATGCCGGATACATCAACAGACTGGAATCCACCTGCATGATCAAGCACGTTGACAGCAAAGTCTGTATCGATGCCTACGCGAATGCTTTCATAGCCACCTGAGACGAGTTCAATTTGTGCAACGGATAGTTGTTTCATAATAAGCTCCTTTTATTTAAACACCTTTGTAGTCTTCACAGCTAATCTGCTATAACTACAAACCCCGGAAAACTCACAGGGTCGATTTGAGTCTACCATATCTTTTTTTCAGATCCCATCCCATTAAAACTATTTTTTTACAAAAACCCTCCAATATCTCTGTTTATTTGTTTGTTAGTTGATAGATTTAGTCATCAACTGTCACATCAAAGCAATGACAATCAGCATCGGATGTGATATCCGTGGTGGTTTTGCCATGCTTATCAGTTTTCACTTTCTTACACTTCTTCCCATCGGTTGCTTTGATATGCACATTAGAGTCTTCATCTATTTTGACAGAAATATGATAATACCCACCGACAACAGAAGAAAGTTCTTCAAATAACAAATGTCGCATAACATAGCTCCTTTAATTCAAAAGTCCTGATAGAACCGGTATACTATGCCATTTTTTTTAAGATTTTTATATAGTAGGACGGTCTTTAAACGAGATACCAGCCTGCACTGGCATGACCATTAACGCATATCAGAGTAAAAATATTGGGGCTCTAACTGTTGTTGGGTAAATTGCTGGAAAGCTTGTTCTACCATATCAAAAGGTCCGCTGGCAAACACTTGCCAATGGGTAAAGTCAGGAATATCTTGTGCGGCCACTTCATGCACCCAGCCTGTTTTACCTGACCAGTGAGTTGTATCATGAGATACCACAGGTATCCAGATAAGTCCTTGTAATTCATAGGCTTTTAAGCGTTCGAGGTAATATAAATCATCGGGTTTACGCACGCCCCAATATAAATAGACACGGGGAATGGTTAAGAGTAAAGAGGGGAGCAAACTGAAAAAAGGGGCAATGCCAGTACCACCAGCCAATAACAAACAGGGCCGTTGTGGGTCAGGTGTCCAACGGCCAAACGGACCTAACACCTGCACATGGATTGGATAATCGGATAAAGCTTCTGTGAGTATCCCCGTACGCAATTGAAACACCAGTTGGCCGGTTTCATCAGGCACATTGGCAACAGAACAGGGGATATCTGAAAGAGTGCCCACACTAAGACGCACATACTGACCAGGGCGACAAGAGACGGGTATGGTGTTTGGCACCAACACCGCCTCTACAATGTTAGAACAAATGAATGAAAGTTTGACAACTTTGTATCCATTAGCCACGTTTCATCGCGTCGAAGAAGTCTTCGTTGGTCTTGGTGGACCGTAACCGCTCAATCAAGAATTCGATGGCGGCAATTTCATCCATAGGATGTAACAGTTTACGTAAGATCCACATTTTTTGGAGTTCATCGGTTGAGGTGAGTTTTTCTTCGCGTCGGGTCCCAGAACGATTGATATTAATGGCAGGATAAACCCGTTTTTCGGCGATACGGCGATCGAGGTGTAACTCCATATTCCCCGTACTTTTGAACTCTTCAAAAATCACGTCATCCATTTTAGAACCGGTATCAATTAAGGCAGTTGCCAAAATTGTCAAGCTTCCACCCCCTTCAATATTCCGCGCTGCACCAAAGAATCGTTTAGGGCGTTGGAGCGCATTGGCATCGACACCTCCTGTTAGCACTTTCCCAGAATGAGGCACTACGGTGTTATAGGCACGGGCTAGGCGGGTGATGGAATCGAGTAAAATAACGACATCGTGTTTGTGCTCTACCAATCGTTTCGCTTTTTCGATCACCATTTCAGCCACTTGGACGTGACGGGTAGCAGGTTCATCGAAGGTACTGGCAATGACTTCCCCCTGCACCGAGCGTTCCATTTCCGTCACTTCTTCCGGACGTTCGTCAATCAGCAAGACAATGAGCGTACATTCGGGATGGTTGGTTGAAATGGAGTGTGCAATGTTTTGGAGAATCATGGTTTTCCCAGCCTTTGGGGGGGAAACAATCAGGCCTCGCTGGCCTTTCCCAACGGGTGCCGTTAAATCAATCACTCGAGCAGTGAGATCTTCAGTGCTGCCGTTACCCACTTCCAATTTTATCCGTTGTTCAGCGTGTAAGGGGGTTAGATTTTCGAACAAAATTTTGTTGCGTGCTTGTTCGGGGGGTTCAAAATTGATGAAATCGACCTTTACCAAGGCAAAATATCGTTCATTATCTTTGGGAGGACGAATTTTACCTGACACAGTATCGCCGGTTCGTAATCCGTAGCGGCGCATTTGGTTGGGAGAGATGTAAATGTCGTCTGGCCCGGGGAGGTAGGAGCATCCGGCTGAGCGCAGGAATCCGAAGCCTTCTGGTAAAGACTCCACCACACCATCGCCATAAATCTCTTCACCATTTTTAGCTTGGAACTTCAGAATGGCAAAAATGAGGTCCGGTTTGCGCATCCGGGAGATCCCTT
>JAHFQG010000002.1:40493-41121 GCA_023266415.1 Francisellaceae bacterium
CAACGACATGAGTTCTTCAGGAGATTTTGTTTTTAGTTCGGATAAATTCATAAATTTATAGGCACCCTTCTAAGAAGTCTTGTAATTGAGATTTTGTAAGTGAACCAACTTTTGTAGATTCTAATTGACCTTCTTTAAAGACCATGAGAGTGGGAATACCACGGATCCCAAATTTTTGAGGGACGGTGCTATTTTCATCGACATTCATTTTAACGACCTTTAAACGCCCTTGATATAATTCAGCCATTTCATCGACCACGGGGCTGAGCATTCGGCAGGGACCACACCATTCGGCCCAAAAATCGACCATAACGGGAACGTCGGCCTCTAAAACATCAGCGTCGAAGGTATCATCAGACACCGCAGTCACATATTGGCTCATGGTTTTAATTTCCTTATGTAGAGTGAAAGTTTAGATTAAAATTCAGTTATAGTTTGGGTGTAATTGTTTTGCGATAGTTGTAGCGAAATAGGTGAAAATGGCGTCTGCCCCACCCCGCTTTAAGCTGAGGAGGGCCTCTTCTATACAACCCGTAGACAACCATCCTTGCAGAACAGCCGCCTGGAGCATAGTATACTCCCCACTCACCTGATACGCAAAGGTAGGGACTTGGAAAGCTTCTTTCAC
>JAHFQG010000002.1:41134-42905 GCA_023266415.1 Francisellaceae bacterium
ATAGGGCATACCGGGCTTAACCATAACGATATCCGCCCCTTCCTGCAAATCCAGCGCTACCTCCCGCAAAGCCTCATTGGTATTGGCTGGATCCATCTGATAATGCTTCTTATCTCGTCCTCCCAGAGCCGGTGCCGATCCCACGGCCTCTCGGAAAGGACCATAAAAGGTGGAGGCATATTTAACGGCATATGACAGAATGCAGGTATCGTGAAACCCAGCGGCTTCTAAGCCACCCCGAATGGCGCCAATACGGCCATCCATCATGTCAGAGGGGGCTACTATATCTACCCCACTGTCTGCTTGGGCTAAGGCTTGTTTTGTCAAAATAGCTACAGTGGCATCGTTCATCACTCGTCCGGTTTCATCGATGATGCCATCGTGCCCATGGAGGGTGTAGGGATCGAGAGCCACATCGGTGATTAGCCCCAAATCGGGGAAATGTTGTTTCACCAACCGAATGGCACGTTGAATAAACCCGTGTGGGTTATAGGCCTCTTCAGCCAGAAGGGACTTTTGTTCTTTGGGGATAACGGGAAATAACGCAATGGCAGGAATATGGAGTTGTTGGCAGAGTTCTGCTTGCTTTAGCAAACCTTCTAGGGAATAGCGGTATACCCCGGGCATACTGGGGATAGGGGTTGGCTCAGAGAGAGTTTCTTGGATAAAAAAAGGCGCAATGAGATCGGCCGATGTCAATGTGGTTTCAGACACCAGTTGGCGTAAAAAAGGAAGGCGTCTTAGGCGCCTGGGGCGGATATCGGGGTGGGAAGCATGTTTCAGCATGAAATCTATGTTATCAGGTTGTCAGTCAAGCAACAAGGGGGGGATTATGATTTTGCCTTTGGGTTAGAAAGAAATCAAACTGATTTGCATGCATAGCCCCAAGTTGGCTTTCCCATGCATTGGTGGAATAATGGGGGGTGTATTAAGGATGAAGGGGAAGTGTCATGCATATTGCGGTGGTATTATCTGGATGTGGGGTGTATGACGGCTCAGAAATCCATGAAGCGACACTCACGTTGCTCAGTATTGTCCAACGCGGTGGCACCTATCAATGTATCGCCCCCGATCGCTTCCAACGAGAAGTGGTAAACCACATCACCCTCGAACCAGATCCACACACCAAAAGACATATTTTAGAAGAGGCCGCCCGTATTGCTCGGGGGAATATCTTACCCCTGTCTAAAGCTAAAGCAGCAGACTACGATGCCGTTATTTTCCCAGGAGGCGCGGGAGCTGCCAAAAATCTGTGTTCCTTTTTAGCTCAAGGAGCTGGTTGTACGATTGAAGCCGATGTACTCGCCTTTGCACGTGTTTTTAAAGAAGCCCATAAGCCAGCCGGGTTTATTTGTATTGCGCCGGTGATGATCCCACTTATCTACCCAAAAGGCACCCGGCTCACCATTGGACACGACAGAACCACCGCTACTGCCATTGAAGCCATGGGTGGGTTACATGTTCTGTGTGACGTGAACGATGTGGTGGTAGACACTACCCATAAAGTAGTTAGTACTCCAGCTTATATGCTGGCCAAAACCATTGCAGAAACCTCGCAGGGGGTTCAAAAATTGGTTGAAACGGTCATGAAGCTACATTAGGTATCTCTAATCTCTACACATATACGCTTTTTCAGACTGATACACACTCAGTAGCTCATGAGGCAGGGGGGTGTCGTCTGCATTGTCCAACACGGTTTGAAAAAAAGCGCACCGATTTTCACGAGTGTCTGTGACATCCAATATTTGGGTTTCTAAAGATTCTTGATTGG
>JAHFQG010000002.1:42915-46239 GCA_023266415.1 Francisellaceae bacterium
ACCACTGAACCATAATCCCATCAGACTTAAAATGATATGTTTAACTAACATTATTTATTCCCTGTAGAGGTCAGGCATGCGACCCCTCACGCCATACACGCACACTCTCCATAAGATATCACTGTAGCAGAAAGGATGCTGCAGCGCATTGTGTCTTTTGTATGAAATTTCCACAATGTTTCCACACTGTATTAATCATACACCCTTCTTTACTGTGAAAGGGAACACAAAGGAGAGAAAAAACCATGTGGCACTTTAAAACACTGTGCGGTATTTTCTGGCTGGTACCGGAAGAAACCCAAGAAGGTACACGCTTTTTCTTGGGGGTAGATGAAGAGCCGTTGGGCTCGTATATTAGTCATGAAGCTGCCTTGATGGACATCAACCACCACACCACCGGTTACCTCGACTGGGATACCCATGCCAAAACCCAAGTTCCCACCCAATTAGAGCTCTGGAACTGCGGAGAACCCCACATTTGGCATACTGCTTCTTGCTAATCAGGCCCCTTTTCAGATAGAATGCCGAGTTTCCAGCCCAAAGTAGTGGCGTTGGACCAACAAGAGGCTTTCCATGCAAAAAAACATTCACCCTGCCTATCAGGCACTCCATGTCACCTGTGCCTGTGGCAACGAATTTACCACCAAATCGGCGTTAGCTCAAAAAACCCTCCGTATCGACGTCTGTAACACCTGCCACCCGTTCTATACAGGTAAACACAAAATACTAGACACCGAAGGTCGGGTTGACCAATTTATGCGTCGTTATGCACGCGGCAAAACAGAAGCAGGGAAAACAAACTAACACCAATCTCTGTTATGGCAGCACAGGCTGGCATCCAGCTCAAGGATTACCGTGAACGCACTCGACTATCATGAGTTTCCTAAACCAGGAAAAATATCCGTTGAAATCACCAAATCCACAGAAACCCAAGCTGATTTGGCCCTGGCCTACACCCCTGGCGTCGCAGAGCCGGTCTTAAAAATCGCCCAAAATCCCCAAGATGCCTATCGTTATACCATTAAAGGTAACTTAGTTGGTGTTATTACGAACGGTACTGCCGTGCTCGGCTTGGGCGATGTGGGCCCCTTGGCTGCCAAACCCGTCATGGAAGGCAAAGGTGTATTGTTTAAACGATTTGCCAACATCGATGTTTTTGACATCGAAGTCGATGCGGCCTCTCCGCAAGAATTTATCAATACCGTTAAGCGCATTGCCCCCACTTTTGGGGGTATTAACCTAGAAGATATCAAGGGTCCCCAGTGTTTTGAAATAGAGCAAGCCCTCATCGAGCTCTTGGATATCCCTGTCTTCCATGATGATCAACACGGCACAGCCATTATTGTGGCTGCTGCCTTACAAAACGCCTTGGCGCTTCAACAAAAAACCCTAGCAGAGGCAACCATTGTCTGTTTAGGAGCTGGCGCTGCAGGCATTGCTTCCATGCGGCTGCTCATGGCCATGGGGGCCAAGCGCGATCATATCCTCATGGTAGATACTCAAGGGATCATCCATTCCGGTCGCAGCGATTTAAACTCCTATAAATTTGCCTTTGCCAATGAGACCCCCAAACGCACGCTGGCAGAGGCCATGGATGGAGCGGATGTGTTTATTGGGGTATCTGGTGCTGATCTGGTATCACCAGCCATGATAGCCTCTATGGCCCCCAAAGCCATTGTATTTGCGCTCTCCAACCCTAATCCAGAAATTCACCCCGATTTGGTTCATAAAACGCGTCAAGACTTAATATTGGCCACAGGACGCAGTGATTACCCCAATCAAGTCAATAATGTCCTATGCTTCCCCTTCATTTTCAGAGGTGCGCTGGATGTCCGAGCTTCGCGTATTAATCAACCCATGATGTTAGCGGCTGTATCGGCTATTTCTCAGTTAGCCAAAGAATCTGTTCCGCCTGAGGTATCACGCGCGTACGGCGGACAGTCTTTTACTTTCGGAAAAGACTATATTTTACCCAAACCGACCGATCCCCGTTTAATCTCGCGTGTTCCCCCTGCGGTAGCCAAAGCGGCTATCAACTCTGGGGTAGCCAGACTTCCCTACCCCACTCATTATCCAACCTAGGAAATGCTTATGTCACAGAAGAAAATTGCTTTAATCGGAGCTGGCAACATTGGTGGAACCTTGGCACACTTAGCTTTAACCAAACAATTGGGCGATGTGGTGTTGTTTGATGTGGTCGAAGGTCTCCCGCAAGGTAAAGCACTCGATTTATCCCAATGTGGCCCGATTGAAGGATTTGATGCCACCGTCATAGGCACCAATCAGTATGCGGATATTCAAGGTGCCGATGTGGTAATTGTCACAGCAGGTATTGCCCGAAAACCGGGCATGAGCCGAGACGATTTGTTATCTACCAACACCAAAGTGATGAAGGCTGTGGGTACTGGTATTCAACAGTACTGCCCCAACGCATTTGTGATTTGTATCACAAATCCATTAGATGTCATGGTCAGTATTCTCCAAAAAGCCTGTGGTGCCCAAGACAGCCATATCGTCGGTATGGCGGGTGTATTAGATTCTGCGCGTTTTCGCACATTTTTGGCCTGGGAATTTAAAACCAGCCCTCAAAACGTGTCTGCATATGTCTTGGGGGGGCATGGCGATACGATGGTTCCGTTAACCCACATGAGCCATGTAGCGGGTGTATCCTTAACCGACTGTGTGAAACAAGGTCGCATAACACAACAACGCTTAGATGAGATCATTCAACGAACACGTCAGGGGGGGGCCGAAGTGGTAGATCTGTTAAAAACCGGCTCTGCATTTTATGCCCCGGCCAGTGCCGCCATTGCCATGGCTGAGTCTTACTTGCATGATCAAAAACGCATTCTCCCCTGTGCCGCTAAGTTGAAAGTTGGCCAATATGGTGTATCTGAACCTTTGTTTGTGGGAGTTCCCACCAAAATTGGGGCCAATGGCGTAGAAGAAGTGATGGAAGTCCCCCTAACTGAGGCCGAAAAAGCCAATTTACAAGTATCTATTGAAGCCGTTAAAGAGCTGAATGCGGCAGCGCAAAAATTTTAATTTTCTTACTTTTAAGGTTGTTCCAATATGCCCAATTTTCGCACTGCTACCGAACAAGAAGCCCTGAATCATCAACTGCTGACCGCACTACGGCTTCAAAAACCGTTTCCCACGCTGGCGTTCATTCAAGGGCTTCTTCAAAAAGGAGCGAATGTGAATTGTGTGGATGAATGGGGCTGGACGCCCCTTCACCGAGCGGTATTTCGAGAACATACAGATTTAGTAAAATTACTTATTAAACAAGGTGCATTCATTAACTGTATCAATACGGAGGGGGAT
>JAHFQG010000076.1 GCA_023266415.1 Francisellaceae bacterium
GTTATTGTCTTATACGACCAACTCATTTTCCGTCCACTGCTCACGTGGTCCGATAAATTTAAAGTGGATATCCAGCCCGACGATGATGTGCATTATCCTTGGTTCTTAAACTGGCTACAACGCTCCGCGCTCATCAATCGCCTGAATGGTCTGTTGATCAACCTCAAAATGGCCATTATCAACTTCCGTTGGCCTTCTGTGCCCTTACCTCACTTTCCCAAACGGTTTCAACTCGCCCTCGATTATACTGCCGGGATTGCCTGGTATTTGTTTTTATTTTCTTTGTTGTTTCTTTCTTTTGTTTTTTTAAGTTATTTTGTTTACAAAAATCTATCCGGCCATGAAGTGCTCAAAGTGTTTGGCCTGGGGCTCATCACCGGGTTTAAAGTAGCTGTGCTTATTTTAGGCGCCACTCTCATTTGGGTGCCTATTGGGGTATACATTGGGTTAAATGCCCGCCTGGCACGTTTTATGCAGCCTATTGTGCAATTTTGCGCCGCTTTCCCCGCCGACATGGCTTATCCTGTTTTAATGATGCTTATTTTAACGTATCATCTTAATGTGGATATCTTCAGCAGCCCTCTCATGATTTTGGGCACCCAGTGGTATATCTTATTTAATGTGATTGCAGGCACCCAAACCTTACCCCAAGATTTACGTCTGGCGGCTCAAAGTTATGGGGTGACAGGCTGGTTATGGTGGAAACGGCTTATTTTACCCACCATTTTTCCGTATTATGTCACAGGCGCAATGGCTGCGGCAGGCGGCTGTTGGAACGCCAGTATTTTGGCCGATGTCATCACCTGGGGTGACACCACTGTCCGTGTGGCTGGCTTAGGCGGTTATATTGCCAGTGCCACCCAATCGGGTGACTTCCCTCGTATTGCGCTGGGTATTGGGGTAATGTGTATTTTAGTGATTATCATCAACCACTTGGTCTGGCAACGTCTGTATGCTCTGTCAGAAACTTACACTCAAAGGGACAATGCCTATGCCTGACGTTTCGGCTCCTCTTCTAAAGCTTACTCATATTACCAAATCGTTTCATAAGTCGGATGGTCACGATTTATTAGTCTTAGATGATATCCAATTAGATATGGTGGAAAATGAAATTGTGGCCTTGTTGGGTAAATCGGGCAGTGGCAAATCTACCTTATTGCGCATTATTGCCGGATTATTACCTCCCTCCAGTGGTATCGTCACCTATCGGAACCATGGCGTACAAAAACCGGCCAAAGGCATGGCCATGGTATTTCAAAATTTTGCATTAATGCCTTGGTTATCTGTTTTACAAAATGTAGAATTAGGGTTAGAGGCCATGGGCTTGCCCAAAAAAGAACGTCGTGAACGCGCACTCAAGGCCATTGATATGATAGGACTAGATGGCTTCGAATCGGCTTACCCGAAAGAGCTGTCTGGGGGAATGTGTCAACGAGCGGGGTTTGCGCGAGCGTTGGTGGTGGAGCCAGATTTACTCATCATGGATGAGCCCTTTTCTGCCTTGGATGTATTAACCGCGGAAACCCTAAGAAATGACCTCATTGACCTATGGCTATCCCGTCGCACCCGTATGAAAGGCATTTTCTTTGTTACCCATAACATTGAAGAAGCGGCGCTAATGGCCGATCGCATTATTATTTTTGACCACAACCCAGGCCGCATTCGGGCGGATATTCGGGTGAGCACACCACTGCCCCGCGACCCTCAAAGTTTTCACTTCCGAAAACTGATTGATGATATTTATACCCTCATGACCACCCGCGAAAAGGGCATGAAAATCAGGCCTCACGAGCCTTCCGAAGGATTTGTGCCACTCGACCACTTCCATCGCCTACCCAGTGTGGGCACGGCTGAGATTACCGGGTTTATTGAACAGATGCTATATTATGAAAAAGAACACAATATTACGGGTGCCATCGACTTACCGGCTTTATCTGATGAGTTTAACATGGATTCTGACGAGCTTTTTCCGCTCATTGAAGCCTTAGAAATTTTACGATTTGCCAAAGTGTCGAAAGGGGATATTTTGGTTACACAAGAGGGGCGTGATTTTGATTCCGCTGATATGTTGTCTCGAAAGCACATTTTCGCGCGTCAGTTGATTAACTATGTTCCTTTGGCCCAGCATATTCGTCATGCATTGGATACTCAAGAAAATCATAAAGAAAATGAAGAGCATTTTTTAAGTGAGTTAGAGGTAAAACTCAGCAAAACCGAAGCCGACCGCGTGCTGCGAGTTATTATTGATTGGGGTCGGTACGCAGAGATTTTTGCCTATGATTACGATTCGGGTATACTCAGTTTAGAGAATCCGTAACTTTTTTCATGAGTTTTAAAGCTTCTATCTGAATTTGCCGAACGCGTTCTCGGGTTAGGCCCACGGCTTCCCCGATGTTTTCTAAGGTAGTTGGCTCATAGCCAAAAAACCCATACCGGCGGCTGATGATTTCACGTTGTTTGTCGTCTAGGCAGCATAACATGGTCTGAATTCGGTTTTCTACATCTTGTTGGACAAGCTCATACAGGGGATCATTCTTTATCTCATCTTCGATGTTTTCAATGATGCTTTTTTCGTTATCCAGACTAATGGAAAGATCTAACGAGGTGGTTTTTTCTTGGAGTCCCAAGATGTTTTCCATATACTTTTTGGTTTTACCGGCTTTATCAGCCACATCTTGGATGGTTGGTTCTCGGTTGAGGGTATGGGACAACTCGCGCATAATTTTAAAATAGCCATTCATTTCTTTGAGCACATGGACAGGTAGACGGACGGTCCGGGTTTGGTTCATCAGGCCGCGAGTGATGCTTTGGCGGATCCACCAAGTGCCATACGTTGAAAACCGAAAGCCCCGAGCGGGGTCAAATTTTTCCACCGCCCGGATAAGGCCCAAATTGCCTTCAGCGATTAAATCGATGAGGGGTAGGCCCCGATTCAAATAGCTTTTGGCAATTTTGACCACCAAACGCAAATTACTTTCAATCATCTTATTTTTATAAGCTTGCGAACCAGCTAACACGTGCGTGGCATATTCGATTTCTTGTTCTCGTGTTAATAAAGGCGCCCGACTGATGTCCTGCAAATACAAATAAGTGGCATCTTGAGTGATGTCTTCTATGTCCACTTCAGCCGCTTCTTCAGGTTCTGGCAATAGGGCTTCTTCGGATAAATCGACTTCTAAAATGGCAGAAAAGGGTTCCTCTAACATAGTTAGCCTTACAAATCATTCACTAAACGGATAACCGACTCGAGTTCACGATTGAACTGTTGGAACTGTGTCGCACCCATGGCGTCGATCATTCTTTGTTGAGCAGATTTCCATAAAGGGATAGCGGTGATCACTGTGGCTCGTCCTTTATCGGTTAGGGCATACGCTCTGGAGCGCTTATCACGCGCTCTAACTGTTTGAATAAGGCCCATTTTTTCTAAAGGTTTGAGGTTTCTGGTGAGGGTAGTGCGATCCATCACCAATACTTGAGCCATTTCTGTCAGTGTATGGGCAGAGACAGAGGCCATGGTAACCAACAAATTAAACTGGGTAGATCGTATGCCAACTGGATCGAACAGTCTGTCATAAAATTGAGTCACAGCTCGACTGGCCTTGCGTAAATTAAAACAGCTACAATGCGGGTTAATGTCTTTGGTATTGGTCTCAAAAGAGTTTGGTGGGGTGTCATGGTATTGCATCGTGAAGGTCCTCCCTTTAAAAAAAGTGTAGGATCACTTACCTTAAATTAGCAATGAAAACTAACTTACTTAGAAGAATTTCATCGCTGCAGTGCAGCAATATATACACCTCCTCCCCGGACAGGGTTCCTAATCCCCCTAGGCCTTGTTGCATGAATGGCCATGTTTCCACGTCATCCCGAACATTGTGAGGGATCTCCTAAGAGTGGCATAGAGGGAGATCCCTCGCTACGCTCGGGATGACGGGCTACGCTCGGGATGACGGGCTACGCTCGGGATGACGGGCTACGCTCGGGATGACGGGCTACGCTCGGGATGACTTAACAAAATATATACTACGGGCAACTGGATGCCAGTTTTCACTGGCATGACATCCAGAATGCCTGATTCATGCAACAAGGCCATCCCCCTAGAACATTTCCTGCGACATTTGAAGGATTTTCAGAAAAAAGGTATGCTAAACGGGTAGTAGACGACATCCACACTCTGGAAAAAAACATGGCACCTACCCTCAAAATCCTTTCTCTGCCTCATCAAGTAGTGCATTATTACCCCCTCCCACCTGCTTTAGATCGACTCCCTTTTTCATTGAAAATTTTGCTGGAAAATTTGCTGCGCTATCAAGAAACAGGGATCACCTCCGAAAAAGACATCGAAGCCATTTTAAACTGGAACCCCCAACAAGAGCCCCAAGATGAAATTGCCTTCACCCCTGCCCGAGTGGTATTGCAAGATTTTACAGGGGTACCGGTGGTGGTCGATTTAGCGGCCATGCGAGCTGCCATGAAAAAGCTGGGCGGAAATGCGCAAAAAATAAACCCCCTATCTGCCGTTGATTTGGTCATAGATCACTCCGTGATAGTCGATACCTTCGGAAACGCCAATTCTCTCCAAAAAAACACACAAATTGAGTTTTCCCGAAACAAAGAACGCTATACCTTCTTACGCTGGGGCCAAAAAGCGTTTCAAAATTTCCGAGTGGTACCCCCCGGAACCGGTATTGTGCACCAAGTCAATTTAGAATATTTGGCCCATGTGGTGTGCACACAACAAAAAGGCGACAAAGTGTTTGCTTACCCTGATACCTTAGTGGGTACCGATTCACACACCACTATGATTAATGGACTAGGGATTTTAGGATGGGGCGTTGGGGGCATTGAAGCCGAAGCTGCCATGTTAGGTCAGCCAGTTACATTACTTATTCCACAGGTGGTTGGTTTTGAGTTCACGGGTGCTATGAAAGAAGGGACCACAGCCACCGATTTAGTTCTGCGTGTGGTGGAAATGCTCCGAAAACATGGGGTGGTGGGTAAATTTGTCGAATTTTTTGGCGATGGACTCTCGCAGTTGCCTCTGGCCGATCGCGCCACCATTGGGAACATGGCCCCAGAATATGGCGCCACCTGTGGTATTTTTCCCATTGATGCAGAAACCTTAAAGTTTTTACGGTTATCTGGCCGTTCGGAGTCCCAAATTGCTTTGGTGGAAGCTTACGCCAAAGCCCAAGGTATGTTTCGTGAAAATGGCCAAGTAAACGCTGAATACAGTAGCACGTTACAACTCGATTTATCCACAGTAGAACCGGCCATTGCAGGTCCGAAACGCCCGCAAGATCGCATTAATCTTAGTCAAACGAAAATTGCTTTCGAAAAACATTTGGGCGATTCTTTAAAAGTACCTGAACCCGCTCAAACCATTGAAGATTCAGCCACTCCCCTGCCCTCTGCCAGAACTTCTCTCCGACATGGCGATGTCGTGATTGCCGCCATCACCAGTTGTACCAACACCTCTAATCCGGCCATTATGTTGGCAGCCGGGCTGGTGGCGCAAAAAGCCATTGCGCGCGGTTTAACCGTTAAGCCTTGGGTCAAAACCAGTTTGGCACCTGGCTCACAGGTCGTTACTGATTATTTGGAAAAATCCAACCTCATGGCCCCTTTACAACAGTTGGGCTTTTATTTGGTGGGATATGGTTGTACCACCTGTATTGGCAATTCGGGGCCTTTATCGTCTGAGGTAAGCCAAGCCATTCAAGATGGAGAATTGTCGGTTTGTGCTGTATTATCGGGTAATCGCAACTTTGAGGGGCGTATTCACCCCGAAGTACGGAATGCCTATTTAGCCTCTCCCCCTTTAGTGGTCGCTTATGCCTTAGCGGGCACCCTGCACATTAACTTACTGTTAGAGCCGTTGGGGAAAGATCAACAAGGGAATTTGGTCTTTTTGAAAGACA
>JAHFQG010000077.1 GCA_023266415.1 Francisellaceae bacterium
CAGCTGACTCCATAAATGCGGCGGAATACTGATATAAGCTCGATCTATGCACCCTTCAGCAACCAGCCGTCGAACCACTTGGGTACATACCACTAAGTGAGCTAAAATTTCTGAAAGCCTTGACCCAGGGTAAATGACAACATGTGTACACTGGTTATCCTGAGCCCCGACCGGAGCCTGTCCCGGCGGAGGCCGGGACAGGGGCTTAAAAGAAAGCCAAGGACTTTTTAAAAGAATGCATGGCAGATCCAATTTTTTGAAATATTGATATTCATAATGATAGACGGTTACCAACTGATCTACATATTTTCGAATCCACTCAAGACGTGAGGGCCTAGAAGCCCAAATTTTAGGTGGCGCTAAATACACCACTCGAAGATTGGGGTTCTTATGCTTCAGATAACTGACCAGACGCATATGAAAGGAAGGAAAATCCACAACCAAGATGCCCTCGATATCTTGAGACAACAGGGCATCTCCCAATAATCGACATATTCTTTTTAATCGGAAAAATCGAACCAAAAAACCAAACACACCAATAGCCCCATAGCCTTTCAAAATCTCTTCCGCCACTAGAACGGTTTGATTTAATAGGGAGCTGTAACAGCGCTGCGGCAAACCCACCCACTGAATGGACATGCCGGTATTTTGAATAAACGATTCCGCCAATTGATCTGCACTGAGTTCAAAAGAAGACACAGCCCATTTGGGTTTTAGATGTAAGTATTGATTTATCATCTCTGCGTTCTGGACTGTTACCAAAGTGTCATCTGCTGCGTTGCCCCGGCTTGGCCACTCGCTGCGGCGTGCTACGGTGCACGCCTCACTCGGGCCAAGCCGGTAACGCCTTGCATCTGGCACTTTGGTAACAGTCCATATTTAGCGGCAGCCCAAGTACTATTTTAATTCTAAGTAGGCCATGAATCTTCCCTCACAAATACGCCTTTGGGTGGAACGTTCATCAATAGTGGTATTCATGGTATAAAACCTGCCTTTCTCTGATGCCACCACACAATGAATATCTAAAACATCCCCTGGGCGTGCCATTGAACGGAAGGAACATTCCATAATTTTACTTAGAAAAACCTGTGGCTTTCGCTTTTGTAATACCTCCAGTGGCAGTACAAAAATACTGCTTTGAGCCATCATTTCTACCAACATCACACCAGGAACCACTGCAAGATGAGGAAAATGCCCTTGAAGCATATGCTCGTTCCCAGTGATACATTTCATGGCATGTACTGCGACATTAATTTTGCTATCCGGGCTGGAAGCTTTCGACCGATCTACAGAAATCACTCGGTCTATAAATAAAAAAGGATACCGATGAGGAAGATATTCCTTAATCTGCTCCCAATCATACAAATAATCTCGGTCTTTTATGACTACACTCATGTTGACCCGTGCTCTAACTCCACACTATCCCCATGAGATTTGGATAAATTCAACCTATCTCGAAGTTGCTCAACCTCACGTTCCAACTCCTGAACCCGTTTCATAAGTTGGGGGAGCTTCCTGAAAGCTGATTGTTGTTTTAAATACTCCGTTAATGGTGCAGCCGGATATCCCTTTAACAAAGTCCGCGGCTTCATCCAGTCTTTGATTACGCCCGTCATCGCTGTCACCGTCACATCGTCTGTTACTTGAACATGATCCTTAATGCCTGCCAAAGCACCAATCGTTACCCGATTACCCACCTTGGAAGAACCTGTAAGTCCACTCTGAGAACACATAATAAAGTCTTCCCCGGCCTGAGCATTGTGTCCGACTTGAGTAAGATTATCTAGGTAAGCACGTGCTCCCAACTGCGTTTCTCCAAAGGTGCCACGATCCATGGTGGTATTACATCCAATTCTGGACTGAGGACCAATGACGATTTGTCCCAATTGAGGAATACGGGTATTTTTTCCATCTCGATTTCTCAACACCCCAAATCCCTGACTGCCAATCACGGCACCCGGCATCACACGACACCCCGCACCCATTTTGGTATAGGCCAAAATACTGGCCCCCACACCTATCACACAATTCTGCTCAATTTTGGCATGACACCCCACATATACATACGCCAGCAAGGAAGTACTCACACCAATGGACGCACCTTTGCGCACCACACAATAGGGCCCTACAGACGCACTTGAATGTACTTGTGCCCCTTTCTCTACAATGGCGGTAGAGTGGATGCCCGCTTCCGACCAGCGCTCATCTTCCCCAAACCGTTCCTGCTCCAACACTGTCGCCAAACCGCCCAACACAGACAAGGGATCTGGTGTATGCCAAATACATCCCGAAAATTCCTCTTGAGCGTAGGGGAACTCTTCAATATTGGTGATCAACACCGCAGCCGAACACTGCTTGAGAAGAGAACGATACCGATGGTCTACCAAAAAAGAGGCCTCTTGAGATAAAGCACCATCCAGCTGATTCAAGCCGGAGATCTGCCTTACATTTCCCTTAACACATTGGAGAGAAGAAAATTTCTCTCGAAGAAAATCAAATGTAATAACCATGAGCTAATTTTTCTTATCTGATTTGACTGTCTTACCGCCAAACGTTTTCTCATAATCCAAGGTCGTTTCGTCTGTGATGTCTTGAGCATTAGCGGTGTATAATACGCCCGATGAATTCTTTTCGAGAACTAAGTCAAATCTTTTTTGTTGGGCAATTTTAGTAACGACCGCCTTAATATCCAACAGAACAGGCTGCATCAGTTCCACCTGCCTTCGTTGCATATCTCCATCTGCTTGGCCGATCATTTTTTGAAATTCAAACATTTCTTTCTCTAACTTTTTTTGTTCTTCTAATTTTTTGGTTGGACTCCACACCAATGAATTTTTATCGAAGTCTTCCTTTTTAGTTTTCAAACTATCCTGGTTGGACTGAATCAACTTCTGTCTGGCCTTCATCTCTTCTTCTAAAATTTGCTTTATGCGCTTGCCCCCTGAAATATTCGATAGCACCCGTTGAACATCAATGGTGGCAATCTTAAATTCCGTATTGGCAAAAAGCTGAGAGGTATAAGATAAAAATATTAATAATATTAATGAATTATATATAAAAAATGTCTTTTTCATAACGTCAATCCCTTCCTTCGAACAACTGTATCATTTCTCAGAAGGTGGGAGCAATGGCAAACTGGGCATCCACCGTAGGTTCACCCATGGGCCGAATCAACGGATACCCGAATTCAAATCGCAAAGGTCCAATGGGCGACCACCACCGAATACCCCATCCCAACGACATTCGCATCAAAGGCGCAGGTAAATAGGTATGATCCAGGTCTGTAGCCGTCTGCGCCCCACCTCCCGGGAATCGGTCAAAGGCGGTACCGGCATCTAAAAATGTGACTAAGGATATACCCAGAGTCGGAATGACAGGGTATTCCAACTCTGTGTTAGACACCAATTGATAGCGCCCACCCACGTTAAAGGGAATTAACTTGGCATCACCTGTGTCGGAACAGAAAAATCGGGGGGTATTTTGAGTATTGAATACTGGCTGACCTTTATCATCCTTTAAAGTGGGCTCTGCACACACCATCGGTCCCACACTCCCGGGACGATAACCACGCAAGTCATAGATCCCACCCAACACAAACCGCTCACTGACTGGGATAGGATATCCAAACACAGGAAAAACAGATCCTCCACTTAAGTTGTTTCGATATACCAATCCCAAAAACAAGGGAACGTACCATCTGACATTACCCAACAGCTTAAGAAAGTGTAACGCACCGCTCAGACCTGCCAACTCAGCACTGGTAAAAGCATAAAATCCTTCTGTAGGGCGCATACGATTATTACGAGTATCAAAAGCATATGAAAGTGCGCTGGCACTTAGCCATCCTTCATTGTCATCTCTTCGAATCAAATTCTCGTTAAATATTTGATCCAACCACACTCGCTCTACTTTGTGCGTCAAAGTCACAATCATGTCGTCATTAAGCGGGCGACCAAAGCTAACATTGGCTCCCAATTTTCGTTCAACAAAACTGAGTCCCACATTGGAATAAACACCTCTGTCTAAATAATACAGCGCTGTACCGAATCGAATATTGTAGTCAAACATGTAGGGCTCATCCCAAGTCAATTGAAAGCGACTACGACTGCCAGCCAACTGGGCATAAAACTGTATTTTCTGCCCCGTGCCCAAAAAGTTGTCTTGAGCCACTTGACCTTGGGCCAAAAATCCATCCTGTGAAGAAAACCCAGCACCCACCATCAAGGTCCCTGTGGGTTTTTCCTCTACCTCCACCACCAAATCCATTTCAGATGGATCATTAGGATTGACTTGTTCCTTAAAAATCACTTTTCCAAAATAACCTGTTCGATCCAGATTTCTCCGACTGGTCTTGACTTTGGTGCTACCGTACATATCTCCTTCAAATATCCTCATCTCACGTCTGAGCACCTTGTCGTACGTCTTGGTATTCCCAGAAAACAAAATATGCTGGATATGCATTTTGTTTCCTTTTTCAAAGTCAAATCGAATATCCACTCGACGGGGCTGTTCATCATGAACGGTGGTTTGAGGAATGACATTGGTAAAGGCATATCCCAAATCACCATACATATCGCCCAATCGGTCCATCTCTTTTTGCAGAATAGAACTCCGAAATAATTCACCGGTTAGCACATGGCTACTGCGACGAAGTTCATCTGCCGTAAAAATTAAATCTCCCCCAAAAGAAATTTCTCCAAAGTCGTATTTCTCACCCTCTTCTACTGTGAAGTGCATGGTGACCCATCGCTTGTCAGGGCTGATAAAAACTTGAGGATTTTTGACTTGAATCTTGACGTAACCATGATCCAAATACCACAGCCGCAAGACCTGAACATCTTGCTCAAACATCAACTCGTGATATCTTCCCGCAGAAGTCGCCCAACTCATGGCATTGCCTTCTTTGGATTGGAGAACGCCTTTGAGCTCTGAGTCCGAAAACTTTTCATTTCCAAAAATATAAATTTTGCGAATTCGGATCTGTTCGTGCTCTTGAACTTCAATCTCTAACTTGACTTCATTGGGTTGGTCTAAAGGCACAAACTTGGTGCTAAGCTGAGCCAAGTAATAACCTTTCTCCTTATATTTCTCTCTTAATTTCTCTAGGCTACGAGTAATTTTCTGGGCAGAGGCAACTTCGTAAACTTTTAGAGACATGTCGCCAAGCATATCTTCGGTTTTGTAATTATCATTTCCTGAAATGGTAATTTCACGTACCACGGGCAGTTCATGAACCACATAAGTTAATTTGACTCCTTTGGGAGTAGATTTTTTCTCTACCTGAATTCGATCAAAATAGCCCATTTGATATAGATTTTTAATATCCTCAGCAATAGCCTTAAGCGAGAATTTCTCTCCAGATTTTTGGGAAATCTTATTTAAAATGGCATCGGATCCAATCCGGTCATTACCTCTGACTTGGGCATCCTCGACGTCAATAGTCTGAGCAGAAAAAGCAGCTATCTGTGGTAGAAGGCAAACTCCAACAGTAAAAAAAAGAGTTTTGAAGAGATTCACGCTTATGGCCTTATATTTGAGTCCAAGAATAAACGACCTTCTTCCAATTTGTAGACGGTATCATAATACCCCAACAACAAAAAATCATGGGTCACCGAAATCAATGTGGCCTTAAACGCTTCACAGCTAGACAAAAGCAGCCTCATCATCTCATCTTTTAAACTGGGATCTAAATTACCTGTCACTTCATCCGCCAAGATTAAGTCGGGCGTATTGATTAAAGCTCGGCATAAGGCAACCCGCTGACGCTCTCCTCCCGAAAGCTGGCGAGGATAAAATTGCGCTCGCCCCAAAAGCCCGGTTAACTCCAAA
>JAHFQG010000078.1 GCA_023266415.1 Francisellaceae bacterium
AAACTGGCGACAGCCATCTCAGCAGAAACACCTGCTTCCATACTGGCGGCCACGGCAGCCAAGGCATTGGCAATATTATGGCGCCCCAACAAAGGCCACTCTACTCGTCCAACCATTTTTCCGGCTTGATAGAGGGTAAAAGCATCTCCGCTGGGCGTTAGATCTGCCACATGCCAAGTGTTCTTATCTTCCAAAGGAATTTGACGCGACCAACACCCTTTTTGAAGTACTGCCTCAATAGTAGGGGTTTGGGCAGGGTATATCAGTGCCCCTTGGCTGGGAATAGTACGAACCAAATGGTGAAATTGTTGTTGTATGGCTTCTAAGTTGGGAAAGATATCGGCATGATCATACTCTAAGTTGTTTATGATACAGATTTGAGGGTGATAATGCACAAATTTAGACCGTTTATCGAAAAAAGCGGTGTCGTATTCATCGGCTTCTACCACAAAATAACGACCTGTTCCTAAGCGAGCAGAAACGCCAAAATTAAGGGGTTCCCCCCCAATTAAAAACCCGGGATCCAAGCCAGCACAGTCTAAAATCCAGGCCACCATACTGGCCGTGGTGGTTTTACCATGGGTTCCACTAACGGCTATGACAATCCGGTTTTGCAACACATGCTGCGCCAACCACTCTGGCCCCGAGGTATAGGGAACAGATTGGTTTAATACCGCCTCAACCAATGGATTCCCCCGAGATAGGGCATTGCCTATGATCACACAATCACAGGCTAACCCATCCAGTTGTGCCGCATCATACCCAGAGATAACCGGAATGTTGGCCGATGCCAATAATGTGCTCATGGGGGGATAAAGATTGGCATCACACCCTGTGACTGTGTGGCCTAATGCTTTGGCTAACACGGCAATACCGCCCATGAAGGTGCCGCCGATGCCAGCTATGTGGAGATGCATAGAAAAGCCCCCTCAAATAAGCTCATTATGGCATGAGCTGTTATTCCAGTGGTAGTAGTTGGGGTTGGGGTTAAGAAGCGCCTTTGCAAAGGACGTTTTTTAATCGTACATACTGAGGAATACCATTCTCGTACGGTGGATAGGCCTCTCCCTGAATAAGCGGCTGCAAATACTGCCGACATGCTTCGGTAATGCCGAATCCGTCTGGTCGGATAAATTCAGGGGGCATTTTCCGTTCCACATTAGCCACTTGGCTTAAGGGAACCACCTGAATATCCCATTGATAGGGCGAATCTTGTAGCCGACGAATGACGGGCATAACAGCATTTTGCCCTTGTAAGGCAAATTCTACTGCCGCTTTTCCGAGGGCATAAGCTTGGTCGACATCGACCTGAGAGGCAATATGGCGCGCAGAGCGTTGCAAATAGTCGGCAATGGCCAAATGGTATTTGAGCCCCAGGGTTTGTATTTTGGTGGCAATGGCTTGGGCAGCCCCCCCCAGTTGAGCATGGCCAAAGGCATCTTTGGTATTTGACTCACTTAAAAAGTGGCCTTGAGCATCTCGTACTCCTTCTGACACCACAATAGAGCAATAGCCTTTTGCTGCCACAGTTGCTTGCACTTGGGCCAAGAAGCGTGCTTCATCGAAGGGAATTTCAGGCAATAAAATAAGATGGGGGGCATCCCCCTCAGTTTGTTGGGCCAAAGCGCCTGCTGCGGCTATCCAGCCAGCATGACGGCCCATGACTTCTAAAATAAAAACTTTGGTGGATGTGGCGGCCATAGAAGCCACATCTAAACTGGCTTCTAAAATAGATACCGCGACATATTTGGCGACAGAACCAAATCCGGGACAAGCATCCGTAAAAGGTAAATCGTTATCAATGGTTTTAGGAATACCTAGGCATATTAGAGGATACCCTTGTGTGCGGCTGTATTCGGCCATTTTATGGGTGGTGTCTTGGGAATCCCCTCCCCCATTGTAAAAAAAATACCCAATGTTATGGGCTTTAAAAACGGCAAGCAACCGCTCAAATTCATCTTTTTTATCAGATTTTAACTTGTACCGACACGAGCCAAAGGCCCCCGCAGGGGTGTGGCACAAAGCTCGAATGTCAACATGAGACTCTAAACTGGTATCAAACAATTCTCCCTTCAAAGCGCCTACTATGCCATTTTTACCAGCCAGAACCTTGCCGATTTGTTGGGGATAAAGACGCGCGGTTTCAATCACTCCGCAAGCGGAAGCGTTTATAACCGCGGTCACCCCCCCTGATTGGGCATAGAAAGCATTTTGAAGAGACAATGCACTACATCCCTAACTTAGGTTCAAGGACTGCGGAAACCGTTTTTGCCTCCTTTTTAGGCTTCACAGGTTTCACAGGTTTCACAGGTTTATCGACCAAGCTACCTTGGTACCCGGGTAAGAAAATGGGATTTCCCCAACTTTCTGCAAAAGCGACAAAGTCTCCGGATGTTTCTTGTTTAACGGTCACGTTTTTGGTCTTTCGTACGTCTTCTGAGAGCCCTTTTTTAGCCGCTGCTCGCGCTTTGAACCATCGCGATATTTTTTGTACGTCATAGCTGATCCCAGCCAACAATACCGTGATAACATTGCCCATCCATGCCAGTCCGCGTTTCAATACATTTAAGCCACCCTGCCTAGCAGACTGTTTGCTCTCTAAAACGCTTTTGTCTTTTTGAGCACTTTCCCCTGTTGATAATCCTTTCTTTTCTGCATCTTGAATGGCTTTCAATCTTTCGATATACCCGGCTCCTTCTGGACAGGTGACTTTTAAGTCAGCTTCCCAGGATTTTAGGAGATCATTCAAGGCTGTCTGCATAGTGAGCGCATTGACACCATATTGAGTACACTCGACTTCTAACGCGTCTCTTTCTGTTGTCAGCTTGGTTACTTGCGCGTTCAAAGCGGCCACCTTGTCTTTTATGAACCCATACAGATGGTCTTTTTCAGCCCAGGTACGAGGGTGTTGATCTTTAAGTTGATAGTCTGAAAACAGAGTACTTAATAATTTGACAAAATCCCCTTTACCGACGACATGAGCACGCTCTGATACTGGAACGGGCACAACGGTTTCATTCGTTGGAGGTGCAACATTATTAAGTGATCCCTCTTCAGAACCTCTTTTTAAGGGCACATCCGTGGGCGCTTGAGGAATGACTACATTTTCTGCTGACATATAACTGACTCCATACGTGGATAAACACTCACACTATTATGCAGCATTTTTCCCTTATTGGAAACGTTTTTTTAAAAAAATGAAGTTTTTTTGTGGCACATTATACTTAGCAAAATAACTATTGTCAATAATGGTTTCTGTTTTATCAAAAAAAAAGCCCAACACAAGGTTGGGCTTTTTAAGATTACTCAGCGAAACAACGCGCTTTAGAAACCGCTGTTAACACTGAACATTACCCCATAGTTATGGTAATGTCTACGATGCTCTTCTGCCGTACCTGTTAAGGTAGCATTGAGATTTTTCATCATATCCATTTTCAAACCAGCACTGTAAATAACCGCGAAACGGCTATGAGCAGGTATGTCTTGTCCGGCTTTTGTCACAGTAGCTGGTGCAGTTGCATTACTGTATCCAGGATTTGAATGAACCCCAATCGTGTTTTGATTGAAATCCCAGACGGCATTTGCCCCTAAGAAAGGCTCAACCATCATGTCCATGTCATAATTTACGGTAACCCCTAAATCCCAACGACCTAACACGTCAATGGCACGATTCACATGATAAGCACTGGTGTCGTTATAATCTTTACGGCGTTCATGGGCATAAGTCAGTCCTGTTCTACCCTGAAATATAAAGTGATCATACTCATAGGCAGTATTTGCGTTCACAATGGTAAACCAACGATCACCCGTAGTATCACCTTTAATCCGATATTGCTGTTCGGTCAAAGCAGGATCCATACGACTTAAATCATAATCCAAATGTTCAAACCCAGCTTGTAGGTCAAACGTAAGCATGTCATCAAAGTCGTAAGAAAGGTAAGGTACCAAGGCAACCCCACGACTACGAGCATGTCCATGATTAACTTCAGTGGAGAAGGAAGTGGCTTCATACCCAAAACCCAACCCAGCACGCATATCAGGCACTAGGTCATAATCTACCCCGACCATACCGGTAAAGACATCGCCATTAAATTCAGTGGAAGATAAAGTATTTTTTGGATGAGACCAAGCCGTATTCACCCACGCATCTACGCCTTTGCCATCACCCGCCGAAAGCCCCTCACCTAACAGGTTTTGGCTGGAAGCCATTTTATGCATGCCTGGACGCCGCATAGCTGCAATACGTTCGGAAATCAACCTCGTCATTTGAACCGTGGCCGTTCGTAATGCGGTACCAGAAGTTACCGCTGTGCTGGACTTAAAGCGTGTGTCATCGATGGCACAGCCAGTCCAAGTGGCATAAACCGTACTCGCGTTATAAACACCACTCCCATAAGAAGCCTCCAGCGCTTGGCACGTATAAGGTATCTGTAAGGCGACGGTGTTTCCATCTGAGTTAACACCGTTATAAACAAAAGCATGCGCTTGACCAACCCAAGAGCTCGTCATGATTAGCGCAACACCCATAGCAGAAGAACTGGTTAAGATTTTCTTAAACATATCTTTCAATCCCTTGAAGTTAGTCAACAAAAATTCAATCGTCACGACAAAGCGTGTACTCTCATTATAGTCATATTTGGTGACTTCTCAAGTCCTTTCTGGCATTTTTTGCAAAAAACCACCAAACATAGAAGCCAGGAAGGGCAATTAGGGTGATAACCGACCCATATAACACCGATAAAGAGAAGGCTTGATGGGCGGGAATAGCAAAAAACTGTAATACAAACACGATGACGCCTTCTCTGACACCCCATCCTGCAAAGGAGAGGGGTATTAAGGTAGCCAAATTAATAAGAGGGAACAAAGAGAGACAAGCCCAGAGAGATAACCCAATACTTAAACCTACTGACAGCCAATAGAAGGCAAATCCGATAGTGAGGTGCATGGCCAAGGACATACCAAAAAGAGCCAAGAAGTCTTTTCGGTTTAAAACAACACCAAAGTCTTGTAACAGATGCGTGAGGGGGTTCAACAACGGCCAGCAAGACAAGAGCTTCAACCAAAAAGTTTGAAAGCGCCAAAATAGGGCAAAACTCAGTAAAATAGTGGATAAAAGCAGCATAACCCAAAAGAACAGTGGGGGTAATTGGGCGCTGAACCCCGGATAAAATGCTACGTACAACGTACTGAGAGCGAGCAACGCAAATACGCGATCAATGAGCACACTGTGAACAGATTGAGTGAGTGAAAATTCAGGTGATTTTAAGTAAGCCGAGCGAACAACATCTCCCCCAAAGGAGGTGGGGAGTACTTGGTTAAACAGGTAACCAAGAAACAACAGACGAATGGCCTCCGGATACGCTAAGAAATACCCCAATCGTTTTAACACCAGCCGCCATCGAATGGCATGCGGGATAACCAATACAAAACACACCCCAAACGCGACCATAAAATAAGGCCACTGCATTTCTTGCAGCGCAGCATAAATAGGTTCCCACGCTATGTGTTGTATCAACAATCTGACACACAACAACGAAATAACCCCTTGTGTGATAGGGTGCGTTAAGATCGCTTTAATGATGGATAAATAAGACACACCCACTCCCTGCCCTAAAAGTGACCAACGGGCGAGGCACGCCTCGCCCCTACATCATATAATACAATTTGGCCTTGTTGCATGAATCAGGCATTCTGGATGTCATGCCAGTGAAAACTGGCATCCAGTTGCCCGTAGTATATATTTTGTTAAGTCATCCCAAGCGTAGCCCGTCATCCCGAGCGTAGCGAGGGATCTCCTTA
>JAHFQG010000079.1 GCA_023266415.1 Francisellaceae bacterium
GACTTTTTCAGGGCCACTTCCAACAGAAAAAACCTCAGAAGAAAAAATTCATACTGGTACAAACATGAGCCATAAGCAGGTTTTTGTTAACACGTGAGCTGAAGGCTCAGAGTGCCCAGACGTTTGCCTAAAGCAAAACACAAGGTTTTTTCCTCTTCACTCAAGGGATTAGCACTTTTTTCGCCTGACAAATGGCTGGCTCCATAAGGGGTTCCACCCGTATGCGTGGTGGTTAGGAGTGGTTCTGAATACGGGAGCCCCACAATGATGGCGCCATGGTGCAAAAAAGGAAGCATCATGCTGAGTAAGGTGCTTTCTTGTCCCCCGTGTAAGCTGGCTGTGGCTGTAAAAAAGGCAGCTGGCTTATTAATAAGCGTGCCTTTCATCCAAAGACCTGAGGTAGAATCTAAAAAGTATTTTAAAGGGGCGGCCATATTGCCAAACCGAGTTGGGCTGCCAAAGGCCATGCCATGACAGCCGGCCAATTCATCTATTGTCACATAAGGGGCACCCGCTTCAGGCACGGGCGAGGGAGGTGAGTTGGGTAAATGGGGTGATACTTCCGGTACCGTGCGTATGCACGCTGTTATACCAGATACGCTTTCAATACCTCGGCCAATCACCTCAGCCATTTTTTGGGTGGCCCCATAGCGAGAATAATAAACGACAAGCACATAAGGTAAAGACATTTTGTTTCCTTATTATAAAGATGAGAAGGGTAATTTTTCTAACTTGTTGCATGAATGGCCATGTTTCCACGTCATCCCTCGCTACGCTCGGGATGACGGGCTACGCTTGGGATGACTTAACAAAATATATACTACGGGCAAAACTGGATGCCAGTTTTCACTGGCATGACATCCAGAATGCCTGATTCATGCAACAAGGCCAAAGAGCATTATTACGAATCATCAAAAACATTGCAAGTGCACTCTATTAAAATAGCGCATATACACGCTAAAATATTTTGAACCATAGCTAAAAAAGCTTGACTTAAATGGGGCGTTTTGCTCTAATGTGCCGACTGACTAATTTTGTTCAATACAATAGTAAAGGGGTGTGTATATGCAGATCGAACCTAAAATTCAAGTAAAAAAGGATACTTTTTTTAAACGCCAAGTAAAAGCGGGTACCATTTTTAAAAAAGGTGGCTTACAAAATAGTCTGGCAGCTTACATAGCTGCAGGGCTTGTGAGTTTTTTTGTTAAAAATAGCGATGTCTTGAGCAGCAAAAATGGTTTGCGTGCAGTAAAAGTGTTAGCTGTTCCTTTTGCTATTTTTGTTGAAATCCCGAATTTAATCCGGGCACTTCTTAACATGAAAACCTTTGTTTCAGACAATCATTTTTTCTTTAAAATCGATAACTTTAAAAAAATAAAAATTGAAACTAAAGCTGGAGATGAAGATGAAGATGGGGGTGAAGATGAAGAATCATTAGCTGAAGCTGAAGCTGAAGAAGCCAGAATTGAGGCTGAAAAAGAAGCTAAAGCTAAAGAAGCTGAAAAAGCTAAAGCTAGAGAAGAAGCCAGAATTCAGGCTGAAAAAGAAGCTAAAGCTAAAGAAGCTGAAGAAGCCAGAATTAAGGCTGAAGAAGATGCTAAAGCTGCATCTAAAAAAGAAGGTGATATCCCTGGAGGAACGAATAATCCCCCAATAATTACTACCCCCACTACTACTAATAGTACTCCTGATACCACTTCTGATAAAGAAGGCCCCGAAGGAAGAAAATCTCCCTCTCTCTCTCCCTCTTCCGCGCCCGTCTAATAATTTCCCGTTCAAACCCATGAATTAAAGTCGCCCCGAAAGGGGCGTTTTTTTTGTTTCGTCTTTGCCTTTTTGTGGCCTTGTTGCATGAATGGCCATGTTTTCACGTCATCCTGAGCCCCTCACGTCATCCTGAGTCCCTCACGTCATCCTGAGCGTAGCGAAGGATCTCCATGGCATAAGGAGATCCCTCGCTACGCTCGGGATGACGGGCTACGCTCGGGATGACGGGCTACGCTCGGGATGACGGGCTACGCTCGAGATGACGGGCTACGCTCGAGATGACGGGCTACGCTCGGGATGACGGGCTACGCTTGGGATGACTTAACAAAATATATACTACGGGCAACTGGATGCCAGTTTTCACTGGCATGACATCCAGAATGCCTGATTCATGCAACAAGGCCATGAATCACTATAGGTCCCTTAGGAATTATGCCATAATTCTTCTATTCCTGTAGGAGGAGATCATATGTCTTTACCCAAAATCTTTGTTGCTTTCGATTTTTCAGATAAAAATCAGGCAGACAGCCTACTTTTAGCCCTTAATCCGGCTTTATGCGGGGTAAAGGTGGGTCTGGAACTCTTTACCACCCTGGGCCCTAACTGGGTAAGCTATGCCATACAACAAGGTTTTCCCGTTTTCCTAGACCTAAAATACCATGATATCCCTAATACCGTGGCCAAAAGCTGCCTGGCAGCTGCTCAGTTAGGTGTTCAAATGATGAATGTACACGCCAGTGGGGGATTGGCTATGATGCAGGCTGCTCGTGAAGCCCTGCAAACCCTACCATCACCCCCTGTGCTGTTAGGCGTTACCGTGCTGACCAGCCTCAGCGAGCTCGAACTTTCGACTGTAGGAGTGACAGGTGGCCTTCCCGCTCAAGTAGAGCGCCTGGCTGCTCTAAACCAACAAGCAGGGCTAGATGGCGTGGTGTGCTCTGCCCACGAAGCAGCTCATTTACGTCTGTTATTCGGCCCCTCTTTCAAGCTCATTACCCCTGGAATACGCGTCACCGACACCCCCATTCACGACCAAAAACGCATCATGACCCCAGAAGCCGCCATGGCTGCAGGCAGCGATTGCCTCGTCATTGGACGCTGTATTACCCAAGCCCCTAATCCAGCCAAAAAGGTAGAGGAAATTTTGAGGCGAATAGACTTGACCAAGTAGACTAGGTCTGATCGATAGAATGCTCATTGTCCAGGCAAGACTAAATAACCTTATCCTAATTTCAGCAGATAAAATACTGATGTCTTATTTAGTTGACAAACAACCTTCCTGAGAGAGTAGAATGCCCCTAAGTCCACTTTTGTGATACGATTAACCACATAATAACTCAGGTGAGATACTGTCTGTGGTCCAGTTACACACAATACGCCCCAATGTGCCTAAAGCACTCATGTTAGCCAAAAAACAATTAACCGAGTTGGTCTATGATGCCGTTAACCTAGAAGGTATTGCTTATACTATTGTTGAAGTGCAAACCCTATTAGATGGCATCACTGTAGGCGGACATAAAATTTCTGACCAAACTATTACCTTGAATCAAGCAGCCGCCTGGCATTTTTTGTTCGAAGCCATATCAAAAAATCAATTTTCAATGGCAAAAGAGTGGGCACTGTCTCTGCACGCCATTGGGGCCAATTTCGGACAGGACAAGTAACCATTGCGGGCACTTCTTTTGTGCCGCCAAAGGCAGATACTTTAGAGTCTCACTGGCATACCATGGAAGAAGAATGCCATCAAGAATCGGATGTGTGGAAAAAGGCCATATTGGTCTTTTTAACCATGGCACGATACCAATTTTTCTACGATGTCAACAAACGCATGGGACGGTTTATGATGAATGGCATTCTACTATCCCAAGGCTATCCCATCATTAATGTGCCAGCCAAAAAACAAGAAACTTTTAATGCACTCATGCTAGCGTATTATACCCATGCAGATCCAAAACCTATGATCTCCTTCCTAAAATCTTGCCTATCCCCCCAGGTAATTGAAATTATGAGTGAATAAAAAGGAAGAGGATATGGATACACGAGGGAGGGGACTAAAAGGAAGAGGATATGGATACACGAGGGAGGGGGCCAGAAGAAGGTAAACAAAATGAAAAACTGGATCTTATACCTCTTATTGTTCGCAACAAGTTATCTAACCACCAAACTGTACAGGCAATACGCCCTCAAACGTGGCATCATCGACATCCCTAATCAACGCTCTTCCCATCAACATCCCACCGCACGAGGAGGTGGACTGGTATTCGTAATCTTTTTAGGTATCTTTATCATGGGAGCATACCTCACACGGTGGATTGCCCTCTCTCCATTCATGGCTTTATTACCCGCACTGTTTATCGGGGCTCTCGGATTTTGGGATGATGTCGCCTCCCTCTCCGCTAAACGACGTCTCCAAGGTCAATTTTTAGCAGCCAGTATCACCGTGGCCGCATTATGTACAACCACTCCCTTTTCATTATGGGGCCTACCCAGTATCCTCAGCATCCCTCTCACCATTGTTGCCATTGTTTGGTCAACTAACCTATTTAATTTTATGGATGGTACCGATGGTATTACCGCCACCGAAGGTATTTTTGTGTTAGGCGTGGGCGGATGGCTGTTACACACACAAGGCGCACTCTTTTTATCCCCTCTCTGCTTTGCTTTGTGTGCGGTATTATTAGGGTTTCTGTGCCTCAACTGGCCCAAAGCCAGTCTCTTTATGGGCGATGTGGGCAGCGGATTTCTCGGATTTCTTATCGCTGTTATTGCCCTCATGAGCTACATCACTTATAACATTTCCCTGTTTTATTGGCTTATTCTGTATAGCGTGTTTGTGTTCGATGCCACCCTCACCCTCTTGCGACGTATCCATGCTAAACATCCCATCACCCTCGCCCATAAATTACATGCCTACCAACGATTGCATCAACTCACCCGTTCACATAAATCTGTTTTATGGATCCTCATCGCTTATAACACACTCCTAAGCGTCGGGGTGCTGGCTAGCTTTTATGGCTATCTGTCTTTACTCTGGATGGGGATTGCGGCATGCTTATCCCTGATTGGGGGATATATAGCCCTGGAAAGAAAACAGCCGTTTGTTCGATAACGAAGGAGCTTCATGAAACACATTCCTGCGCAATGGTGGTTGTACCTCCGAGCCTTTGGGCATGATACTTGCATGATCCCCCTCGCTTGGCTGGGAGCCTTCTGGCTGCGTGACAACATGCAATTTATGCCCACCGACGGCATTCTACCCGCCCTGCACGGATTGCCCATCGTTATCTGCCTCCAAATGATTACCTTTTTTTTCTTCCAAGTCTATCGCGGTATGTGGCGATACAGTTCACTGGCTGACTTGGTTCGAATTCTAAAATCTGTGGCTGTAGGCACCAGCCTCATCATACTGGCCTTAGTCTTTATTAACCGATTAGAAGGCTTACCCCGTTCTTTGTTTGTCTTATATCCAATATTGTTGGTTGGCTTACTATCTGGTCCTCGATTATTAGTCCGACTCTTTTCAAATACCAGTGAACCTCTGCAAAATACAGGTAAACGTGTGTTGATTATTGGTTCTGGTTTGGCGGCAGAAGGTCTTATTCGTGATTTATTACGTCAAACGCACCAATACCACGTAGTGGGCATATTAGATGAATGTCATCAAGGGCGTGATATTCACGGGGTACGCGTTCTTGGGGTGTTTACCGATATCCCTTCCGTGGTAGCTGCACAAGCAGTTGAACGCATCATGATAGCCCTAGCCCCCCACCAAATGTCTTTATTACGCTCTGTGGTTGAATTAAGTCATGCCACTTCTTGTGTGGTTTCTGTGTTGCCTTCTGTTAACGATGTGGTGGATGGTCGAGTGAGCATCGAGCATTTACGACTGGTATCCATCGAAGATTTACTGGGCCGTCCTCCTGTGGCCTTGGAATGGGACAAAATTACCCAAGTATTAACCCATCAAGTGGTCATGATAAGCGGCGGCGGAGGTTC
>JAHFQG010000080.1:0-1400 GCA_023266415.1 Francisellaceae bacterium
CCACCCTCATCCCCCCACTTACCTGGCAACAACCTACCCCACTCATGGGCCTCACCTTCCCTAACCCCCTCGGCCTTGCTGCAGGACTCGACAAACATGGCCTCTGTTTGCCCGCCTGGCATCGTATGGGCTTTGGATCTGTCGAAATCGGAGGCGTTACCCCCCATCCACAACCCGGAAACCCCTTACCTCGCATATTTCGCCTGCCTAAAGCTCAAGCCCTCATCAACCGTATGGGCTTTAACAGTGTGGGTATGCATCAAGTGGCCCACAACATCCACCATAAACCTGAAGGGCTGATGGTAGGCATCAATATGGCTAAAAACAAAGATACCCCCCTTACAAAAGCTTACCATGACTACCAAGCCATCTTAGACACCTTATACCCGTTTGCTGATTATTTTACGCTGAATATTTCATCTCCAAACACAGAAAATTTACGTCAATTACAACAAAGTAAGCACTTACAAGCCCTGTTAATGCCTTTGAAAGAACAATTAGCCCGTTTAAATCAACGCTCGGGTATATTTAAACCCCTGGCCATCAAAATTGCCCCCGATTTAAACGAACAGGATATCCAAACTCTTCTAAACGACTGCATTCAATGCGGGATAGACGGCATTGTAGCTACAAATACCACCCTATCCCGCCAAGGCGTAGAAGGCTTGCCAAACGCTCAGGAAACAGGCGGCTTAAGTGGAGAGCCCCTTTTTACTCGTTCAACCCACGTATTAGCACTTCTGAAAAAATACAAAGGCAATCATCCCATCGACCTTATCGGCGTGGGAGGGATCTTGACACCCCAGGACGCAAAGGCTAAATTCAAAGCTGGAGCTGCAGCAATCCAGATATATACAGGCCTCATTTACCATGGCCCAGGATTTATACAAGATATCGTGTTGGGATTGTCGGGGTATCTTACCAATAGAGGTAACCTTTGAGTCTTTTTCAACGCATTAGCCTAGCCACACTCCTCACCTCCTGGATAGCCGTCATGGTGGCACTGTTTGCGTTTCTGGTGTTTGAAGCAAAAGTGAGCCGATCAGCCGATATCCTCATTGGGGTCTGTATTGCCTTGCTGTTTTCTTGGGGTGCCAGTGTCTATATCACCCGCCAACTCCTACGCCCCCTCAGGGCCCTAGTTAATACCGCCAAACAAGTCACCCATAACCCAGATCTACCCAGAGCCCTACACAACCCCTACACAGATGAATTTGGTGTTCTTATCACCAGCTTTAATCATATGATCAAACGCCTCCAAGACTGGCAGCACTACCTCCGCGATTGGATAGACTCCATGCCCACCGTGCTATTTGGGATAGATCGCCTTCAAAATATCGCCCTGGCCAATCAAACAGCAGTGGATCGCTTTCAGGAGAACACAGGGCGCCCTTTAGTGG
>JAHFQG010000080.1:1410-5761 GCA_023266415.1 Francisellaceae bacterium
GGAAGTCTGCCCCTTTTTAAAACCGCACCAAGCCCTGTTGCAAACAGTCATTTATACCCACCATTATCAAACCCTAGAGCGCCTGGAATGCATAGAAGGCAATAAAAAAACCTATTACCGATTGGTCGTCTATCCCCTCCAACATCAAGCCATGGGCGCTGTGGTGCGACTGGATGATATCACCAAAGAGGTGCAATGGCTGGATACACTCATCCAACATGAGAAAATGATGTCAGTCGGCGGACTCGCGGCAGGCATGGCACACGAACTCAACAACCCATTGGCCGGCATTTTACAACATACTCAAAATATCGAACGTCGTTTGTCTACCTCTTTACCACTCAACTATACAGAAGCAGAACAGTGTGGACTCAATTTTGCTGCATTGCAAAAATATTTAGAAAACCGACATATTTTTTCATTTTTACAAGGGATCCGAGAATTAGGCGAGCGTGCTTCCCAAATCATTCAAGATATGCTCCAATTCAGCCGAAAATCAGGCCCTATGACCACACAAGTCCCTTTCCACGATATGCTGCAGCGCGTTTTAAAGTGGTGCCAACATGAAAATGTGTTTGAAACAATTGCTATTACCCAACAATGTGACAGTAACTTACCCCCCATCCCCTGCCATCAAAGTGAAATTGAACAAGTATTACTCAATTGTTTGAAAAATGCAGGGGAGGCCATGTTGCAGGCAACACCCCACGGAAGAGAGCATCGTCTCGCCATTCGTGCCTATCAACAAAACAATCAAGCCATCATCGAGATCGAAGACAACGGTCCTGGAATACCCGAAGACATCCAAAAACATATTTTTGAGCCATTCTTTACCACCAAAGCGGTGGGTGAGGGAACTGGCTTGGGGCTCTCCATCGCTTATTTTATCATCACCACCAAACATTTGGGTGAGATGTGGGTGAAATCAACCTTGGAACAAGGGACAACCATGCATATTGCGCTCCCCTTATAAATCCGGTTTCACCGGATGCAACAAATGCCCCACCAGCGGATCTTCCCCCAGCCGCTTCTTGTAAATACTCAAATAAGTCACCACATTTTGGACATATTCTCGGGTTTCGGTAAAAGGAATGGTTTCAATCCATTGATCGGCATGTACCGTGGTTTCGGGTAACCATTGCTTCACACGAGCCGGCCCCGCATTGTAAGCTGCTGTGGCTAAAATGAGACTGCCATGATGAGCATCCAGTAATTCTTTCAAATAACTGGATCCCAATCTAATATTTAGTTGGGTTCCTAACAAATCCTTCGTCGACTGATATCGAATGGCATTCTTGCGAGCCACTTGTTTGGCCGTGGTAGGCATCAGTTGCATCAGCCCTAAAGCCCCTACCGGCGACTTGGCGTGCGAGGCAAAAGCACTCTCTTGACGGGTGATAGCGAATATCCAAGCCGGATCTATATTTTGATGTGCCGCAGCCGCAAAAATATCTTCGGAATGCGCCAACGGAAAACGATGATGTAAGTCATCTTTATGTTGCGACTTAGACGCCGCTAAAATGGACATGTTATACCACCCAATAGTCTCCGCAATCTCAGCACTGGCAATCACTTCATCTGGACTGAGAGAGGGGAGGGTGGCCAACCATTCTTTTTTGGCTTCCCACATGCGATTCAGTTGGAGTAACTCCAATGAGCGCTGAATGCCCGGTTTGTTCAACACCGCATTGCGTACCGAAGGGGCAATAAACAACGGGGCATGCGTATACGCATACGGTACTTGCAAACGTTCACTGGCTAAAAAACCATAATAACTGCGCTCTTTGGCTAAATTTTGAAATATAAGTTGGCTTTCATGCTTTTCATGGGTCTCGTACAACGCACGAGCCAACCAATATTGCCAACGCGTGGTTTTTTGGTCCACCTCTGATAAATCTAATATCGATTCTTTAAGCGTTTCCCACTGATTTTGACGAATGCTGGCGCGGATCCGCCCATACCGCACCGTATCGTCTATGAGCGCAGGCGGTATCTTTTGAAACCAGGCCAATGCATCTGGGTGATGTTGCCCCATTAAAACCAATCCAAACCCCCGTGCCACAATGGCGCGTTGGGCATCACTAAAATGATGCTGATGTTGTAATTTTTCCCATAAACCAGAGGCTTTGGTAAAATTTTGTCGTGCATAATATACCATGCCGTGCGCCATCACCGTCAGCATGGTGGGGTGATTGCCTTGAAAACGATTGGATTGCATAATATGCAAGGGGTGTCTGCGCAAATCTTCCCACTGTTTGGCATAAGGTCTTTCTGACACAGGTAACTTGATGGCCAAATGATGTGCTAACCCATATTGCCGTTTTTCCAACGCTAATGCAAACCGTTGCCATCGAAGCGCTGGGGTCAGTCCCCCTTTTTGCTCCCATAACGCGAAGAGAGCATCACACGTTTTCGGTTGAGTGGTGCCAATTAACCACAGGGATTTGGCTTTATCAAGCGTCGTTACATCATGTGTGGTGTGGTATTCGGCCAAAATAGCCGTACATTGTAACTCTGGAGTGGTATTGTTAGGGTCGTATCCCATTAAAAAGCGATCCCACTGTCTCATTTTGGCCTGATGATGCAGCCATTGTTGGTGTAACAATACAGTAGGGCTGCTGCCCGAATATTCCGCTTCAAACGCTCGGATATCATCCAGTGACAACACATTTAAAGAGGGCTTTAAATTTTCATATTCAAGATAAGGATATAAGGGATAATGTTTGAGCTGTTTTACTAACTTTTGAAAAGTGGCCCTTTTGCCTTCTTTCAGCGCTTTTTGGGCTAACAAAAATTCTTGCCGCTCTTGTGCATACAACGCGACATATTGATCAGACGGCAGAATTTTGGCCGAGAGGGGGCCTATCCAGAAAATACTAATAAAAATAAACAAAATAATAAAGTTGTCATGCCAGATAAGGGGGCCAAATGTACCCACAGATATGGTACCCAGTTCGAGTGTTGACCTATTAGACTGGATGCCAGCCTGTGCTGGCATGACATGTCTTCTGCTATTGCTGTCATGCATAAAAACCTTAAACATCAGATAAAGTACGAATAAGGCCTATACCTACCCCTTCTACCTGAATATCTGCCCCAACCTGGAACAATTGAATAAAAAAACGAGACTTGATGCATGTCACCACAATTTGGCCTGGTTTGGCATGCGTGGTTTGATGCACTGCCAGTAAGTCATTTTTCAACAAGCCTATTGGCTGCAAGCTCATGTCCGGTACTTGTAGAAAATAATCGGTGGTTCGGGCGTAAAAAGTACGTGGTAGGTCAAGATAAGAGTTCGGTTCCGCTTTTTCCATAAAAGGCGCCCGAAAGAGAGGAATACCAGAGCGTTTGTCGGGTAATCGAATGCCCCGTGACATACCCGGCGATAAGATAATCGCCCCTTTGCGTGCGAGAGCCTTGAGGTGATCTTCCGCCGCATTCACCGATTTAAAACCCATCAGGTGAGCAATGTCCGCGCGTGTGGGCGGTGCACCATGAGCCTTTAAGTATTGACGAATAATGTCTAAAACATCGCGTTGACGCTGTGTAAGGGCTTCTGACATAAAATCACCCCAGTTCTGTGTATAATAACAGTCTATTATGTTTTGTTTGCAGCTACAAGTACGTCATCCCAAACGTAGCCCGTCATCCCGAGCGTAGCCCGTCATCCGAGCGTAGCCCGTCATCCTGAGCGTAGCCCGTCATCCCGAGCGTAGCGAGGGATCTCCCAGATGTGATATCCTGAAAAACACAAAAAGAGGGAGCTTGAGTTATGGTAGGTGCCTTATCAGGATTGTTGACTGTTTCTATAGTTATAGCACTAGCTTGGGTTCGGGCCAATAAATATACCTGGAGCATCGTTTTAACACTGCTCTTGTTTCGCTATACACACCTCACTTCAATCTTCTCTTGGATAATATGGCTGGGCTTCTTAAGCGCTGTCATCCCCCTCACTATCACCCCCCTGCGCCGCCCTCTGATCATCAAACCACTCTTAACTTGGTTCAAAAAAATCCTACCCCCCATGAGCCAAACTGAAAAAGAAGCCATCGAAGCCGGAGGCGTTTGGCTAGAAAGCCATTTGTTTCAAGGTAATGCAGCATGGCACCAACTGATCCCATCTGAAAAATCAACCCTCACCACCGAAGAACGCGCTTTTTTAGACAACGAAGTCGAAACCTTCTGCGCTATGCTCAACGATTGGCAAATTTCCCACGAAGATCTGGATTTGCCCCCAGAAGCTTGGCAATACCTCAAAAACAATGGCTTCTTTGCCATGAATATCCCCAAAAACTACGGCGGAAAAGCTTTCTCAGCCCTCGCCCAATCCACCGTGGTCATGAAAATTTCT
>JAHFQG010000081.1 GCA_023266415.1 Francisellaceae bacterium
ATGTCAAAAAATAGACAGTAAAACCATACAAGACATTTTACACTTTAAAACCACCCTACAAGGCGAACAAGCCTGCGGGTGCCACCCACTCAATGGGTTCTTAGCCTTTGCACACAAACACGCCCTACAACTCACTTGTGTGAAATCGTGTAATTCAGGGGATACCGCTGGTGATAAGCATAGTGTGGTAGGTTATGCGGCCTTTGTGGCGGTTACTTCAGTTTAAACCCCTTATTTAATCTCCGCCTTTAAATATCGCAACAAAATCAGCCCTGGGACGGCCAAAAACACACTCAACAAAAATAACATCGCCCACCCATACGTGGCCACCCAATACCCCGCCACCGGCCCCACCCAAACACGTCCAATGGCACTTAAGGCCGTGAGCAGTGCAAATTGTGTGGCCGCATATTGCGGGTGGCAGAGGGCCATTAAAAGAGCAATCAGTGCGCTGGTGCCCATACCTGATCCAAAATTTTCAATGAACACAGCACTCATAATTTGCCACAAGGGTGGACTAACGCTGCTTGCTAAGAAAAAGTAGGTCAAATTACTTAACCCTTGAAATATTCCAAACACCCACAAAGCGCGGTACAACGACCAACGAGTGAGTAACGCCCCACCCAAAAATGCACCTCCTAAGGTGGCCGCAAATCCCACCACCTTATAAAGCCATCCTACTTGCACCAAACTGAGTGATAACCCTTGCAATAAAAAAACGGTAGTAAGCGACATGGCCATGGCATCACTTAGTTTGTACAACACAATAAATAATAAAAGCCACCGTGCGCGCACACGTGAAAACCATTGTAACCAAGGGTCGCGCAACACTTGTCGCCAAGAAATTTCTTTTTTGTGTGGCCCCTCCGATACCTTGGGCACCCACAACGTCAACAAAACCCCAATACCCATCAATACCGCCATGCCCACATACAACGTGGAAAAACGCCAGTGATGCGCCACAATCAATGCAACCCCTCCAGACAATACCATGGCTACCCGATATCCCATCACATAAAATGCCGCTCCCAACCCCCGTTCTGTGGGCTTTAAAAGTTCTGTTCGGTAAGCATCAATGGCAATATCTTGTGTGGCAGAGGCAGTGGCCAACAATAAAGCCGTTATTCCCAAAGACAGTGGGTGATGCGCTGGATTTTGAAATGCCATGGCACATAATAGGGTTATTAAAATAAGTTGGATTAATAACAACCAGTCGCGCCGCATGCTCAACCAGGGAAACCGAACTTTGTCCAATACGGGTGCCCACAAAAATTTAAAAATATAGGGTTGTCCCACCAACGTAAGCACCCCAATCAGTTGAATGTTTAACCCATCTATCGCATACCACGCTTGCAACGTGGAACCACTCAACCCCAATGGCAACCCAGAAAAAAAACCCATGCCAAGCACTACCCACAGGTGGCGATTGAAAATCCAACGCATTGAGTTATCCTCGAAGTGTGTATATCATCATTTGTATCATGATTTGGGGTGTCTGGCTACACAATACCTGTTGGGGCGAGGCATGCTTCGCCCGCAGCATGCTGGGCCCCTATTTAGAAAGGAAATCGCATGCGTTTTGTTGGAATGGCCCTACTAACCGTGAGCGCTTCATGCCACGCAGAGCTCTGTGAGCTGACTACCCTATGGGCCCATATTCAGCAAGATTACGCACGGGCTTATGATACCCCCGCCTTAACTCACTTAGGAGTTTGGCTGTTAGGCAGCGGCGTGTTGGCCAACACTGGGTTAGATCGCTCTTTTCAGAAAACATGGCAACAAGACGTCCGTACCTCTTTTTGGAACCACACTCTGCATTTGCCTAACCAGATTGGGGGCTTACGACAGTGGACCAATATGCTGCCTATATACACCGGACTTTACATTTTAGTCGGTTGCCAAACCCAATCCGAATGGACAACTCTGGGCGATTGGGGGGGGCGCTCTCTTCGAACAGTTCTGGTGGGCGCGCCGCAACAAGCCATCCTCACCCACGCCTTGGGTGCTCACCGACCTGAACAAAACAAATCGCATTGGACCCCTTTTAAAGGACATCGAGCGATCAGTGGACACGCTTTTTATGGCGCCGTGCCCTTTGTGAATGCGGCCAAAATAGCGGTGGATTGGCGCTGGAAAGTCGCTTGGTATACCGCATCTACCTTACCTGCTTTAGCTCGCGTTAATCAAAACAAACATTATACCTCGCAAGCCCTGGCGGGCTGGAGTATTGCTTTTGTGGCGGCCACGGTTATGGATACCCCGTCAGAGTGGTCGATGTCTCCCACTTTTTCGGGAGAGGGGATACAATGGCAATGGCGATTTTAAAATGAGCATGGTATAGTATCCGAAATTCTACACAAGGAAATGGTTATGAAGTCATTTTGCATTGCAATTACATTAGGGACATTATTAGGGATGTCAGGGTTGGTTTCGGCAACTGATAGCAGTCAGTCAACTGCCAAACAATCTGCGGCGGCTACCACCAGCTCACTTAAAACCGATGCAGATAAAGTGAGCTATAGCATTGGCATGGATATCGGCCGTAATTTTACTGCCCAAAATATCTCAGTTGATCCAAAACTATTTTTACAAGGGTTTGAAGATGGCTTGAAAGGGGTTTCTCCTCAAATGGCAGAAACGGAGGTTAAAGACACCTTGGTGCGTTTTCAACAAGATTTAATGCAAAAACGAGCCGAAGAAATGAAAAAATTGGCCCAAGATAATAAAAAAGCAGGAGATACTTACTTAAAGGCCAATAAGCAAAAGAAAGGGGTTGTCACCACCAAGAGTGGGCTCCAGTATCGGATGATATCCGAAGGCACTGGGCCTAAACCAGGTGTCACCGATATCGTTACCACCCATTACAAAGGCCATTTTGTCGATGGCACGGAGTTTGACAGCTCTTATGCCCGAAACGAGCCTGCGGTATTCCCGGTAAATGGCGTTATCCCTGGTTGGACTGAAGCACTGCAACTGATGCCGGTGGGTAGTAAGTTCGAATTGGTCGTCCCTCCCGAATTAGCCTATGGTGAATCAGGCGCTGGGGGAAAAATTGGTCCCAATGCTACGCTGATATTTGATGTTGAGTTGTTGGGCGTTAAAAAGGCAGAAGCCACCACAACGGCTGCTCCGGCTGTTACGGCGAAATAGTACCCTCTGTTCGGGCGAGGCACGCCTCGCCCCTACTTTGGGGTAAATTTTTTTAGTTCATTCTTAATTTCTGTTTTCAACACATTGTCTGTTTTATGCGATTTTTTCCATTTATGTTTCACTAAAAAGCCCTTGGATTTTTTATCTTCTAAGGTTTCATTCCAGTTGTCTAACTTTATTAAAATATCCAAAATTTTGCTTGAGTCTCCTTTTGCTTCAAAAATCTCTTTTTGAGCCTTCTTCACAGCCTTGCGCTTATCATAGCCCATCCCAAATCCAAAAATCTTTTTAATAAAGGCCCATAAAGTTGATCGGCGAGATAAATAATGGGAGAGGAGGGGGGGGGGCACTGAGGAGGGCTTAGAAGAAGGCTTGGTTGAGACAATATGGCGTAAATCTTCTTGTATAGAAGGTCCGTCATCTTGCTTAAAAAACATAAAATCTTGGCATTGTTGCGTTGTGTTCAACATGGCTTGATAATATGACAACTCTGCACCCTGATGTGAACGAATGTCCGGATGGGTGAGGGTGATAATACAATTTTTAAAGGAGTCAGAATAAGCTTTGTGTTGTTCTTGTTGCCTCATTTTTGGATAGAGTGGTGATGTATTTTCTTCCCAATAAGGCTGATGCCGTGCATCCCGAGTCTCATGATATGGGCTCTTATTAGTTTTCACAAATGATTGCTTGGGCACGGATTCTGGTAATTGCTGGGCAGAGGCGGCTAACGCTTTCCCTGAAACAGCTCGATATTGCCCCCAATTGGCCAATATAAATTGAGTGTCACCGTGTTCATCCGGATAATACCCCACCACTAAAGTGCCATGCATGTGTTTTCCCTGGGAGGAAATAGGGGCTCCTACGGTCGCCCTATTTTCAACCTCCACATCAAAAAAAACCAGGGTCGCGCTGTGGTTATCAATACTGTGTTTTAATGTTTCAATGTAATTTGTTGGGTGAATAACTTTTGCATTGGCACCGTACTTTTTTGCCATCGCCGTTAACTGGAGCGGCGAATAGATATCTCCCACCACCGAATCAAATTCGGCTTTGGCGATTTGTCGAAACGAGGTAGTGCCTCGTGTTTTGGTGCTGCTTTTATACAAAGGAGGCAGAGGCTGATTTTCGAATGCAGAAGGCACTTGACACCGAAACCATTGCAACGAATTCCACAACGCCACCAACATACAGGTGTTCCCTTTTTGCCGAATGGGCACTGGTAAAGGATGAATGGTTTTGAGAGGGGTGCCTTTTTTTTGCGTTTCAGCGTAAAAATTTGCCAATGAAATGGGTGTGTGGGGGGGAAATAAGGGAGGCATACAAAGACTACTAAGGTAGATAGGGGTATTTTCAGTATAGTAAGCCTCTACGACTGAATGCCCCCCTTCGTTAGCTGATGTGGATCTAGCAATCGTTGTAGGTCAACTTCCGATAAATCCGTCATTTCCTGAGCAACGTCCAGTAATGTGCGCTTTTCAGCATAGGCTTTTTTGGCAATGGCCGCCCCCTTTTCATAGCCAATGACAGCATTGAGGGCTGTGATTAAAATAGGATTTTTGTGTAAATGCGCTTCCATGACATCTTGATTCACCACCAAGCCATCAATCGCCTTTTCGGCCAGAAGCCGGCTGGCATTGGCCAATAATTCAAGGCTAAACAACAAGTTATACACAATAACCGGTAACATGACATTCAGTTGGAAGTTACCTGACTGACCCGCTAAAGTGATGGTGGCATCGTTTCCAATGACTTGGGCCGCCACCATAGCCACCGCCTCAGGAATAACTGGGTTGACTTTACCCGGCATAATACTGCTGCCAGGCTGTAAACTGGGGAGAGATATTTCTGCAAAACCCGCTAATGGACCCGAATTCATCCATCGCAAATCATTCGAAATTTTTAAAAAACTCACCGCAATAACCTTACATTGCCCCGATAACTCCACCGCAGCGTCTTGTGTGCTCAAACTTTCAAAAAAGTTGGGGCTTTTGATAAAAGGAATGCCTGTTTTTTCATGCAGTGCTTTCGCAAAGCGATCAGCAAATTCCGGGTGCGTGTTAATGCCCGTCCCAACGGCTGTGCCCCCTTGGGCCAACCGATGCAAACGGGGGAGAGTGGATTTTAAACGTTCAATGCCATTGGCCACTTGCTGCGCCCAGCCGCTTATTTCTTGTTCAACGGTAACGGGCATGGCATCCATAAGGTGCGTTCGGCCCGTTTTGGTTACATGTGCGTGGGCTTTGGCCTGTGTCACAAGACTTTTGTGCAAGGTTTTCAGGGCTGGAATTAAGTTAGACTGCACACTTAAGCAAGCGCTCACATGAATGCTGGTAGGAATAACATCGTTGCTGCTCTGCCCGCAATTCACATGATCATTGGGATGTACTGTCAGCCCCGTGGCTTGCTTTACCAACGCGGCAATCACCTCATTGGTGTTCATGTTGCTGCTGGTGCCTGAGCCGGTTTGAAATACATCCAGCGGGAACTCCGCATCATATGCCCCACTCGATACTTTTTCAGAGGCTTCAATAATGGCTTGCGCAATATCAGGTGCCAAAAGCCCCAAATCACGGTTCACTGAAGCTGCACAGGCCTTGATTA
>JAHFQG010000082.1 GCA_023266415.1 Francisellaceae bacterium
GATAATGTGAATAGGCAGACGAACGGTGCGGGTTTGATTCATGAGGGCGCGTTCAATGTTTTGGCGGATCGACCAAGTGGCATACGTTGAAAACCGAAAGCCTTTTTCAGGGTCAAATTTTTCGACTGCGCGGATGAGCCCTAGGTTACCCTCTTCTATTAAATCTAGTAACGCCAGGCCTCGGTTGAGGTATCGGCGAGAAATTTTCACTACCAATCGAAGGTTGGATTGAATCATGACATTACGGGCTTTTTTATCACCCTGCAAGGCCAAGCGAGAATGGAATACCTCTTCTTGTTTGGTCAGGAGGGGGGATTGTCCAATTTCTTTTAAATAAATTTGGGTTGGATCACTGTCAGAATCTATGACTTCAACAACTTCGGGTAAATCTTCTTCGACCAAAGGGATCTGGGGGGTGAGTTCGTGGCCATACTGCGAAAAATCTATGGGTCCATTCCAAGAATGCTTCATAAATCCTCCGGGGGTGAAAAAAAGGGCGTGGTCAGGTACTATCATGCAAGAAACGTGCCAATCTTTTTTTTGCCCTATAAAACAATACCCTGTATACTGCTCAGGCATTGGTAACCTCAATTGACAACCATAGTTGTAAAATAAATTGACATGTAGAGGGTGTTTCATGACCAGAAAAGAACTCAGCGCCGCCATCGCGATGGCTATGCCCCATTTATCACCCACAGAAATCACCAAAGCAGTAAAAATCCTTTTTCAAACCATGACAGAGGCACTTCAAAAACATCAACGAATTGAAATTCGCGGTGTAGGCAGTTTTTCAGTCCGGTATCGTGCCGCAAGACAAGTGCGTAACCCAAAAACGGGTGCAAAAATGATGAAAGCAGGGTTTTATGCCCCTTATTTTAAGGCGGGGAAAGCCATTCGAGAACAACTCAATAAACTATACTAGGAAGACCCAGTGTCTTTTGTGGCACGTCTTTATCCTCTGAGAACACAATATGAGTCAGTTCAACAAATTAATCTTGACAATCCCATTATTACTGAGTGGTTGTTGGACTTTTTCTTCTTCCCATGTCCCCACCCTAGCAGAAGCCCCTTCCGTGGTGGATACACTCGGCCAAGAACGCGTCCAACAAAATTTAAAAACGCCTCAAGGACAGTATGATCTCGCAGAAGCCTACTACCGACGAGGTACCCCAAGCGATTTAGAAGAGGCGGTGCATCTGTTCAAAATTTCCGCTTTAGCCGGCTATCCCTATGCCCAAGCACGCTATGGCCAATTGTTGCAAAATGGGGTGGGCGTCCCTAAAGATCCAGAAAAAGGATTGGGTTACCTGCGTATGGCGGCTGCAGACTCTGTGTCTGAGGCTCAGCTGGCCTTGGGAGACGCCTATTGGCATGGCAATGGCATCGAAAAAAATCTGTTAAAAGCCCGCCGTTGGTATGAAATGGCCGCTAACCAAAATAACATCTTGGCCATGGTACGTCTGGCCAAAGTCATGATCGAACTGGCCGAAACCCCCACTGAATATGAAACAGCCGTTCAATGGCTCGAAAAAGCCGGTGAAGCGGGTGATATCGAAGCGAAAGTGTTAGCTGCTCAACTATATGCGAGCGGACAAACGGGTACTCGAGACAGACAACGGGCCGTCGTTTTATTTCAATCAGCGGCTCAAGCAGGCGATTTGGACGCGCTGGCACAGATGGGCCAAATGCACCAACAAGAAGGGAACAACGAAGCTGAACAAGCTATGGCACAAACTTTGTTTCAACAAGCAGCTGATAAAGGATCGGGTCAAGCCGCATTTGACATCGCTGCTCAATATGAATTTGGCGAAAATGTACCTCGAAATTATGCAACAGCCGCCCACTGGTATCGCCAGGCCGCTGAAAGAGGATATGGATTTGCAGCTTACCGCCTAGGTGAATTATACCGCCAAGGCAAAGGCGTTGAAGCCAACTGGCAAGAGGCCTATCATTGGTATGAGCTGGCTTCAGAACAGCATATTTTGCCAGCTAAAGTACAATTGGCCAAAGCATATTTTATGGGATCTCCTTTCGCCCAAAATATCCCTCAAGCTTTAATCTTGTTGAAAGAAGCTGCCTCATACGATGATCCCCTTTCTGCATATCTGCTGAGCGAATGTTATCGGCAAGGTATTGGTGTGTCAGCTGATTTACAACAAGCGGTTTATTGGTACTATCGAGCCGAAAATACCAGCGCTAACGCCAAAGCCAAATACGAAATTGGGGAAATGTATCTTAAAGGCCAAGGGTTTGTTCAAAATACCGACAAAGCCTTCCTTTGGACTCTCCAGGCCGCCCAACAAGATTATTTGCCTGCCCAAGTTCAGTTAGGTAATTGGTATGTAGATGGTCTTGTTCTTGATAAAGAGTATGAATTAGCCTACTACTGGTACGAAAGAGCCATGAAATTAGGCTCTACACTGGCACAGTATAATTTAGGGCAATTATACTATAACGGATACGGCGTTGTACAAGATTATGCCAAAGCTGCTCAATGGTTCCTCAAAGCTGCTAAACTGGGGGCACCACATGCCCAATATCGCATTGCAGACATGTACTTTCAAGGATTGGGGATAAAACAGAGTGATCCAGAAGCTTATGCCTGGTGGGTGTTAGCTGGGACGCAATACCAAGAAACCCATAATGAATTTAAAATACTCATGAATCGTATGATGCCTGGAGAACAGGCTAAAGCGTTGTATTTGGCTGAAGAATATAAAGATAAATACCAACGTTCTGTATGGCAGTAAAGATTGCTAAACAGTCTATTTAAAAAATAACAATAACTTATAACACAACACTGCCAATAATGCCCCTGCTGGCAGGGTAATAACCCAAGACATGAAAATACTCTTTACCACATCTAAGTTAATGGCCCCAATACCACGTGCTAATCCAACACCTAGAATACCCCCGACTAAAGTGTGTGTGGTAGAAATTGGGTATCCGGTAGCGGACGCCAATACCACTGTAAAGGCAGTTGACAACGTAGCGGCAAATCCGCGACTGGGGGTTAGGTGTGTAATTTTGGTACCAATGGTGGCCATCACGCGATATCCGTAAGTAAGCAAACCAACCACAATGCCGGATGCGCCCAATATTAACACCCAAAAAGGAATAGGGGCAGTGTTCTGTAAGGTCATTGCCTCTGTTTCTAACGCAGACACAACCGCGGCGACGGGTCCAATCGCATTAGACACATCGTTTGAGCCATGCGCATAAGCCATGGCACAGGCAGTAAAGACCATGAGGACACTGAAAATTTTTTCGACACTGGTAAAATGAAACTTGCGATCAGCCTCTACATCTATTTGGATGCGATGCAAAAAAAATCGGCCAATTAGCATAACAATCAACCCAAAAATTATGGAAAGTCCAAAGCGGGTAAACGGGGCTAAAGTAAGATTAAACGTTTTTAAAGCCGCGTTGAGGGCTAAAATAGAAATAATCCAGCCAACTAAGAAAATATAAATGGGTACCACTTTTTTGGCACGTTCGAAGGGTTGTCGGTTGTCTAAGATGAACCGCTGTACACTGGCAAAGACAACATAGGCAAAGACACACCCTAAGAGGGGGGACATCAGCCAACTGAGCACAATGTTACCCACCCCTGGCCAGTGGACGGCGTCTAAGCCAAATTGAACCATGCCTACGCCGACAATGGCGCCCACAATGGTGTGCGTGGTGGATACTGGCCAGCCAAAAAAACAAGCGATACCCAACCAGAGGGCAGAAGCTAGGAGGGAAGCCAACATGCTGTAGATGAGCATGTCTGGTTGATTGATGAAAAAAGAAGTGTCTAAGATACCACTGCGGATGGTTTGAGTGACTTCTCCGCCTGAGAAGGCGGAGCCTAAAAATTCGAATACGGCCGCAATGAGAATAGCTTGGCGGATGGTGATGGCTTGAGAGCCTACTGACGTACCCATGGCATTTGAGACGTCATTAGCCCCAATGCCCCAGGCCATCAGGAAGCCAAAGACACAGGCCATCAGCAGATAATACTGATTAAGATCCATCATTCCCCTTAACCATTGGTTGAGAAGCTACCGTCAGGCTAACACGAGTTGAGGACTCAAAAAACTGTATATAAAAACAGTTATGCTATACTAAAAACAGATCCCCCTCCGAAAAAGAGGTTTCAGCTTATGAAATTCTTTGCTTATGGTACTAATGTATTGCTGGCCAAAATGATGTCTTTGGTCACATTCGCACAAGCCATTGGGTTGGCTGAGTTATCAGGATATCAATTGATTTTTAACAAAAAATCCCATAAAGATGACTCAGGTTTGGCCAATTTAACGGCCACGCAAAAAGCGACAGATAAAGTGTATGGTAATTTATATGAAGTGTCAGATAGTTATTTGTCTACCTTAGAATTGGCTGAGGGGATCCAACACGGCTATCACACTCAAAAAGTAACCGTGTTATGTCAAGGTGAAAACATATCTGCGACCATTTTCCTATGTGATGATCCAGCTTTTCTACAAAACAACCTCAAACCCTTTGATTGGTATAAGGCGATGATTGTGAGAGGTCTGGAACGACTGGAGGCGCCTGCCGATTACACTCAGAAAGTTAAAAAAATGGAAGATATCCTGGATGTGGATGTTCAGAGAGCGCGGATACATCTTTGCTTTTTAGAATAATACGGTGATACCGTGCGCCTTTAACCCGCATATTGGCTTTTTAAGATCTGCTCTGTGAAAGTAGAGCGTAAATAAAATCCTTTTGGAATTGTTTCTAAGGCATCTCCCTCGCTGTCCGTGGTGATTATTCGCACCTGACTGGTCATGGCTTTGGGGCGAATATGCAAATAATTGCCTAACCGTGCACTCAAACCGATAAAATGCCCTAAAGTTAAATATTCTGTCAATTCTTCCCAATCGGCTTGCAAATGCTGACCTTGTTCTGTGGTTGGGGTCCATAAAAATGCTTGCCCCAGGCGACGGAGCTGAAACGGTTGCCCTGATCGAGTTACAATCGGTACCCACAAAACACAGCGTAATTTATGATATACCCGAGAAGTTTGCCACTCGGTGTCTCGAAAAGGCAACGGGGCGGAACAAACATACGTGGATTCTAATGGCTTTAGGGTAGGCAACACGGGGATCGTCTTCAATTCGATACCCAACTGTTCAAAATCCGGGACGGGTTGACTCCCAGCCGTAGAACCTAATAATATCTCCAGGCATTGGCCCAACCAGCCTTTGGCATAGGTCAAATGAGTGGGGCAAGGCAGCCCCACCTGTTCAGCAATGTCTTGAAAAGTGCAGCCGGCCAGTTTGGTGGCGCGTTGCTGTAGGGCGTCTGGGGTGGAAGGCGTTAAAATCATGGAGGCATTATGGCTGTTTTAGAGGCCGGTTGGCAATCTAAGTTAGATGATGAGTTTAAAAAGCCCTATATGCAAACTTTGCGGGCTTTCTTAGCCGCTGAAAAAGAAAAACGAAAAATCATCTATCCCAAAAGCCAACAAGTCTTTCATGCGTTTCATCAAACGCCCTTTGATGCGGTGAAGGTAGTGATTGTGGGTCAAGATCCATACCATGGCCCTTCGCAGGCCCATGGGTTGTGTTTTTCAGTCCAGCCTGGGGTGCCTATTCCCCCGTCTTTACGTAATATGTAT
>JAHFQG010000017.1 GCA_023266415.1 Francisellaceae bacterium
TCCCGTGTAATATCCCCTAAACATTATCTTTTTCGATTATCCGTCGATACAAAGTTATCAATCGAACATAGATCCTCAGGGTCAGGACGGAATGCCGACATGATCAAAAAGATGACTTATTCTCTGCTTGCGGTGATCATCATAGGTCTCGTCTTGCTGTTCTTTCCCCGAGACCTACCCGCAGCAGAACCCAAGGCCCCCATTCTATACCGATTACTGGTCGCAGAAACAGCCCTCCAACGGGGAAATATCCCAGAAGCCCTGAGCTATTATCTAAAAGCTGCCGAAGAAAGCCAAGATCCCACCGTGGCTGCCACCGCCACCCAATTGGCCCTTGAATACAGCGATGTCAAAACAGCCCTCATCCCCGCTAAAATTTGGGCTGCTGCTGATCTAAAATCGGTAGAAGCACAACTCACCACCGCCGCTCTCTACATTCGCTTAGGACAAAGCAATGAAGCTGTACCCTATCTCCAACAACTCATGACCTTAGAGCCGGAGTTAGCTGACCAACATTTCATTGTGCTCTACACCGAATTAAACCAACCCCAAGACAAACAAGCTGTGGTTCAGGCTTTGGTCCGTTTGACCGAAAAATTGCCCCATCAAGCACTGAGTCTGATTGCCTTGGGTGATATTGCTTTGCAGGCGGGTTCCCCACAACATGCACTGGCTTTAGCTGAAAAGGCGTTGACCATCAGTCCTCATTCAAGTAACGCGAAAATTGTATATGCCGAAAGTGTGCGTCAAACCAAAAATGCCCAAATTGCATCCAAATTTGTGGAACAACAATTGGTTAAAAACCCCCAAGATGCTTACTTGCGCCATTATTTAACCCAATTATATCTGGATATTGCCGCCATGTCAGAAGCCAAACAACATATGACCTATTTATCTCAACAAAAAGATTTACCTTTTCCCATGTTGGTACAACTGACTAAAATGTCGCTCCACTCTGAATGGTTTGGGTTGGCCAAACATTTTTTGATGACCATGAAACAAGATCCCACTCAAGCGAATACCGCCTATTACTTCCTGGGTCGTGTGTCTGAAATGGAAAAATTGCCTACAGAGGCTATTACTTGGTATCAAAAAGTCGACGAAGGCCCTTTTGCGGTGATGTCTGCTCTCAGAGCTGCAGTGTTGTTGCAAGAATCTCAGCAATATGAAAAAGCCTTGGCCACCTTAGACGCCGTCGCGCCTCAAACGGTGGGGGACTTAAAACGCTTGGTATTGCTAAAAACCAATGTGTTAAGTTATTTGAATAAGTATGATGACGCCTGCCAAACCCTCACCAAAACTCTTAAAATTTTACACAACGATGCCGATTTATTGTTCGCTCGGGGCATAACCTACGAACAACTCAAACAATACAAAGAAGCTGAAGCCGACTTTCGCCAAGTATTAACCCTACAACCCGCTAACGCCCATGCGGTAAATAGCTTGGGTCGGTTAATGACAAAAATGGGTGAGAAGCAAGATTGACATCCTCGCCCCTACAGTTTCTCCTTCAACAACCGATTCACCAAATCTGGATTCGCTTTTCCTTGAGAAAGCTTCATAATTTGGCCCACAAAAAACCCAAATAGCTTGTCTTTACCAGCTTTATAGTCGGCTACTTGACTGGGATTGGCGGCTATCACGTCCATTACTAGGGTTTCAATGGCCCCCGTATCAGTCACCTGCTTTAAACCTTGTTTCTCAATAATGCTGTCCGCGTTGTCTTCTCCCGCTAATAAATGCTCAAATACCTCTTTGGCCATTTTACCCGATAACGTATTATCATGAATGCGGTGTAACAAAGAGCCCAGTTGCATGGCCGTCACCGGGGATTGTTCAATGTCTAAATTGGCTTTGTTCAGTGCGGCCATTAAGTCCCCCATCACCCAATTGGCTACCAATTTGGGCTCCGCTCCTCGACTTTCTACCACGGTTTGCTCGAAATAGTTGGCCAACTCACGCGTGCTGGTTAACACACGAGCATCATAATCCGACAACGCATAATCCGCTTGAAAGCGAGTTTTTTTGATTTCTGGTAACTCAGGCATCTGACTTCGAATACCCTGAATAAAAACATCATCAATGACCACAGGCAATAAATCTGGATCAGGGAAGTATCGATAATCGTTCGCATCTTCTTTATCCCGCATGGCTCGCGTCTCATTTTTTTGAGAATCATATAGGCGGGTCTGCTGCTTAATCGTCTCTCCCGACTCAAGCATTTGAATTTGGCGATCAATTTCATATAAAATAGCTTTTTCAACGAATTTAAACGAATTAATATTCTTAATCTCACACCGCGTGCCAAAAGCTTCTTGGCCTATGGGACGCACCGAAACATTAGCATCACACCGAAACGACCCTTCCTGTAAATTACCATCACAAATATCAATGTAGCGGAGGAGGGCATGTAAAGTTTTCAGATAGGCCACCGCTTCAGCTGCGGAACGTAGTTCGGGTTCTGACACAATTTCTAACAAGGGCGTGCCAGCTCGATTTAAATCAATGCCCGTATATCCATGAAAATCATCATGCAACGATTTTCCCGCATCTTCTTCTAAATGTGCTCGAGTGAGGTTAATACGCTTCACTTGACCGTCCCACATAATGTCTAAAATCCCTTTTTGGACAATGGGGTACGTAAATTGACTGATTTGATACCCTTTGGGTAAATCAGGATAAAAATAATTTTTTCGATCGAACACAGAATGATGCGCAATGGTCGCATGCGTGGCTAACCCAAACCGAACAGCCATGGTCACCGCTTCCTGATTCAACACAGGCAACACCCCCGGAAACCCTAAATCGATGAGAGAGGCCTGGGTATTGGGCGCTGCCCCATAGCGGGTGGAAGATCCTGAAAAGAGTTTAGAACGAGTTTTGAGTTGTGCATGAACTTCTAGTCCAATGACAGGTTCGTAAGTGGTCATGTTAAACACCTCCTGGTAGGCGTTTGTGCCAATCGGTGAGCTGTTGATATTGATGTGCAATTTGTAAAAGCCGGGCTTCACTAAAATGAGGCCCCACCAGTTGAGCACCCACCGGTAAACCATTGATAAAGCCAGCTGGCATACTTAAACCAGGGAGACCCGCCAAATTGGCCGGTACTGTATAAATGTCTGATAAATACATACTCACCGGATCACTCATTTTTTCCCCTAACCGAAAAGCGGTGGTGGGCGTGGTAGGACTTAAAATACAATCCACCTCTTGAAAAGCAGTTTGAAACTCTTGACTAATCAGCTGACGTACTTTCTGCGCTTTTATATAATATGCATCATAATAACCCGATGAAAGCATGTACGTGCCAATCATAATACGACGCTTCACTTCAGCACCAAACCCCAGAGACCGAGAACGACAGTATAAATCATTCAAATCTTTCGGGTTCTGACAGCGATACCCAAACCGTACCCCGTCAAAACGTGACAAATTCGACGCACATTCAGCCGAAGCCACCACATAATACACCGATACCGACAAAGGACTGGAGGCTAAGGATATGTCTTTAAATTGTACGCCTTGTTGTTTTAAGAGATGGATCACCGCTTGAATGGCATCCCCCATTCTGGGATCTAAATTGGTATCAAAATATTCTTTTGGAAGCCCAATAATCAGGCCCTTTAAGGGATCAGATAATGTGGCAGAGTAGTCGGGTACGGGCACATTCACGCTGGTAGAGTCTTTTGCATCAAAGCCGGCCATGGTTTGAAGCACCAACGCCGCATCTTCGGCATTTAACGCCAACACCCCGGCTTGATCCAAACTGGAGGCAAAGGCAATCATGCCATACCGAGAAACTCGCCCATAGGTGGGCTTAATGCCCGTCAAATTACATAGGGCAGCCGGCTGACGAATAGAGCCCCCCGTGTCCGTTCCCGTGGCAACGGGCACCAAACGAGCCGCCACCGCAGCAGCCGAACCCCCCGAAGAACCTCCAGATACCGTGTCCGTATTAAACGGATTTCGAACGGGACCATAAAAGCTGTTTTCGTTAGAAGATCCCATCGCAAACTCATCCATGTTGGTCTTTCCCAACATAACTAAGCCAGCTTGATGACATTTTTCAATGAGGGTCGCATCATAAGGGGAGGTAAAATTGTCCAACATTTTAGACCCACACGTGGTTTTAATGCCCTCCGTACAAAAAATGTCTTTTTGACCTATGGGAATACCCGTTAAAGGCGAGTGGGTGCCTTGTTGTCGTGCCATATCCGCTTGTTTGGCCGCCTTCAAAGCCTCTTCTTCACATACTGTAATAAAACTATTCAGTGTTTTATCCAACGTTTGAATACGATTTAAATAATATTGGGTAAGCTCTTGAGATGAAAATTGGCCTTTTTCTAACGCCACAGAGCATTCTTTAACCGTTAAGGGTTGCATGGAAAATTTCCTTATTCCGAAGATTCTAAAACGGCTGGGACCAAGTATAAACCGGCTGTGACCGAAGGCGCACTTTTTTGAAACGTAATATGTTGATCAGTTTCCGTGACTTCATCTGCCCGTAAACGCTGCGTCATGGTGTGTAAAGGATGGGCCATAGGCATCAGATGACCGACTTCAGTCTGGCTAATATGCTCAATCAGGGTGAGGGCATCTGACAGATTTTTCTGGTATATTTGTAAGTCAGCTTCATTAAAATTAAGCTTGGCCAACATGGCCATCTTTTCAATGGTTCGGCGATCTATACTCATAAGACGAGCCCTCTATCCAAAAAACCCCTATGTTACCATGGTTTCGACAGTTGTTTACCCATGATCTCTCCCTCGATATGGGGGGATCTACCACTTTTGTGTATAACCCCAACCAAGGCCTCATCTTCCATCAACCCACCCCCATCACGCAACGACACGGTTACAATAGCCCCATCCAAGCCGGAAAATTGGTGGATTTGCCCTTATTTCAAAAAAGATTACAACAGGTGTTCCAACAAATCCCCTTTAATGCCTTCCTGAAACGCCGCCCCCGTGTACTGGTGAATGTTCCTTTAGGCTTCACCCTCTCTGATCAAAAAGCCATCCAAAAAGCAGTCATAACCCTCGGTGCCAGAGTATGTCATATCATGCCCAGCATCCTCTCTGCGGCTCTGGGGGCAGAATTGCCCATCCATACACCCACTGGTGCACTTATTTTGGATGTCGGCGCAGGAATGAGTGAAATCGCCCACCTGGCTCACAATCGTATCTTATCTGCTCGTACTTTGCCCGTGGGCGGCAATGCCTTCACAGAAGCCATTCAACGGTACGTACGACGTACATATAGCACGATCCTCCCTTTTAGCGTGGCTGAGCAACTTAAACAGGAAATGGCCCCAGAAACGGCTGTGCAAGGTCGGCAAGCAGAAGAGGGTGGCCAAGTGCAAGCCATCACCCTTAGCCACCATGAACTGTCCGAAACCTTCGAAGAACCCTTATACGCCTTGAGCCAAGCCTTGACAACCTTCACCCATGTCTCCTCAGAATGTGTCTTAACCGGAGGAGGGGCATTGCTCCAAAACCTCCCCAAAATCCTCACAGAAAAAACAGGACGTTTGGTTCGCCTGGCATCTGATCCCCAAACATGTGTGGTGCGAGGGGGGGCTAAGGTTTTAGACAGGGTAGAGACTTACCTGGTATAATGCGCTTATCAGTAAAAAAGGATGCTAAAACGGGTGATCCGCAAAACATACCATCACTTGCTTCGTTTGTTGGCCATCGGGTGTCTTACCACGGCTATCGTCCTCATTGCTATGCGCTTTCTAACCGCCCCAATTAACCGAGAGTTATCTGGCTTACGATCTTGGCTCACCGAAGTACTCCATACTCCCACCGAAATTCGCGTGATCAAACTGCGATGGCAGGGGCGCTACGTGGTCGTTGATTTCACCGACGTTCAAGTGTTCGATCCAGATAAAATACACGATCCCCTCCTCATCCAACATGTTGAATTACGCATCAGACCACTTGCCTCCCTATTTGCCCGAAAATTCATTTTTGCGGAACTGGCTTTTTCTGGCATCAACGCCAGCCTCATCCGACACGCCGACGGCGCCTTCACCCTGGCTGGCATGTCCCTCAACAATACCATCTCAGAGCACAGTTCCCCCGTTCAATGGATGCCCGTTTTGGCGGCTCTGCCCATTGAGGCCATTACTATCCACCAAGCCAATATCCAGGTGATGAATGAAGAAGGCCAAAGCTGGCCCCTCGAAAATATCAATGTGGTTCTAAAAAAGCAGGGCGATATACTGATTGTTCGCTCCCAAGGCCGACTTTTTTCAGGAGAACAATCCACCCCCTTTATTTTGGATACCAACATCGACTTGAAAAAATCACTCGAAACCTTACAAGTATTCATTTCAGTCAATCACCTCCAAGCCGAACGCTTAAAAGTCTGGTTTGGCCGTTCCGCTCTGCCCGTGATTTTAAATGGCACCGTGAATGTAAAAATATGGGCTGATTTGGCTAAAGGATTAGTTAGCAAATCAACTGCTTTCGTGGAAGTCAATAATCTACTCCTTCCCGCCCACCAATCCGAAACCTTGTTCATTGAACATGCGACAGGCGAATTTCGGTTTTTACAAAAAACCCCCACCGATTGGACCCTCGAAGGTAGCCATTTTAACATCGGACACCTACAAAACTCTGCCCTCTTCACCCTCAATCGCCAATGGGATGCCAACCATCAACCACAATATCTCTGGAAAGGACGCGATATTCATTTGGAACATTGGACCCCTTTTATTGGCAATTTACCTGCCATTCCCCTCGAAATACGTCAAAAACTTCAACAAATCCAACCCAAGGGCGATATACGCTATGCCCAAATAACCCATACAAACGACTCTCCTCTTTACAGCGCAGTCTTAGATGTCCGAAACCTGGCTGCCCAACCCTATCAACAAGCCCCTGGGTTTAACGGGGTTGATTTCCTCGCTTCCTTCGATAACACCACCGGCTACCTCTCTTTTCTGGCCCCCAATCCCGTTACTCTATCGTACCTTTCTGTGTCTGGCCCTGATACTGCTGTTTTCACCCAATTTCGAGGGTATACCAAATGGTGGCTGGAAGATACCGTCTGGCGTGTCGAAAATGAATGGCAATTCGAGTGGGAAAAATCCCCCATGACCCTCATTGCTCGATTGAGCCAAGAAGACAACACATTACCCGTGCTTCATGCCGTACTCACCATCCCCAGTATTCCTGCCACGCTCGTTAGCCAAAAATTTCCAGCTTACATTATGGATGATCCTGACGGTGCTGCTTGGCTCAAAAAATCCATTTTGTCCGGTTTTGCTGAAAACGCAGTCATTGTTTTTCATGGACCTTTGGCCGACAACCCCTACAAGAACAACCGAGGTCGCTTTGAAGCGGGCTTCCAAGTCTCGGATGTCAAACTGGACTATAATCCCGATTGGCCCGTTTTGGAACATCTTTCTGGTTCAATTCTTTTCCACAATAACCGCTTTGAAACCACCTTCCCTGCTGGCTGGATGATAGAGCACCCCGTACGTCATCTTTGGGCCACCATTGACGATTTAAACAAGCCCCTCCTAAAAGTAGGCGCTGCTATGGATGCCACCTTTAAAGAAGCCCAAGAAGTCTTAGAAAAAAGTAACTTGAAGGCCGATTTTAAGCCACTGTATGATTCAGTCCAACTCAAAGGACCTTTGTCCCTCGATTTAGGGCTTACCATCCCCTTAAACGATAAAGATCCCCTCCAGGTTCAAGGCGTTATTCAAACACATAATAGTCACGCATCTGTCCCAGATCTGAACGTGACCCTTGCCGATCTACAAGGCAACATCCATTTTACGGAAAATACCCTCCAATCTGACCTACAAGGCACGTTTTTAGAAACCCCCGTTGCTTTAGTGGTGAAGGGGGCTTTTTCAGGGGTTGATCCAGAAGTGACGGTGGGGGCCAAAATGCATTTAACCCTATCTAAAATTTTTGAATGGCAAAACGTGTCGTCTCTTACTCATTTAACCGAAGAAAGTGATTTCGATGTGGTAATAACCATCCCTGAAAAGGCAGAAAAACCGATTGTATGTACCATTAAGGCCCCTTTATACCACACGGATTTGGCTTTTAAAGCAGCCTCTTGGAAAGACAATAAAACCGATATTGACATTCAATCCGATGTTTTATCCGGTTCTTTACAATGGCAACCTGCCCAAGGCAAAGAACATGGTAAATTATCGGGACATGTACAGCATTTTACTTGGCATCCAGAATGGAAATTTGGTGATCAATCCTTAAAAGCAATACCTGAACTTCCCGTCATTCAACTAAAAGTGGATGCCTTTCATTGGAATACGCATCATTTTTATCAATGGGGCGTGGATGCGGTGCCGCATAAAGGGAAAGGCTATGATATTATCAACTTGGAAAGTCACGGAGATGACTTAGTTTTAGACAGTGCTGGAACATGGTATTTTCAATTATCTCAGAGTCCTGCTAGCCTGAAAGGTACATGGAAAAGTAAAAATATTGGTCGAGCCATACAAAGTATGGGGTTTGAGACTAATATTCGAGACGCTAAATCAATGGGCCAATTTAATTTACATTGGACCAATCAGGCGGGAAGTATACAGTTGCCTAGCTTAACCGGGGCGGTACAGTTAGAAATGAGTCAAGGCCGAATTTTAGGGATTAACCCTGGGTTGGGTCGTATTTTTAGTTTGTTTAGCCCAGATAACTGGAAGCGGCGCTTACAACTTGATTTTTCTGATTTGTACAAGGCAGGCTTTTCGTTCGATACTCTAGCAGGTCCTCTCCAATTTGGAGGGGGAATGGTAAAATCCGATCGCATTAAAATCAAAGGCCCCTCGGCTCAAATTGAGGCCAGTGGGCAGGTTGATCTCGTTACCCATCAAATGGATGCCAAATTGCTGGTTACCCCAAAAGTCGGAGGTACGCTTTCCACCGCCGCCGCCATTGCTGCAGGTAACCCGGCTGTTGGAGCAGCGGTGTGGCTGATTGATAAAGTGGTGACTCACAATCAGCCCATCGCACAACTGGAATATCGAGTCACAGGGGACTGGGATGAGCCAGTGGTAACAGAACCTAAAACAGTCCAATAATGGAGAAAATGATGAACGCAGACAAAAAAATCTTGGAACATCTCAATAAATTACTAGGCAATGAATGGGCCTCCATTCATCAATATTTTTTACATGGGCATCTTCAGCGAGACCAAGGATTCAATAAGTTATCTGACAAAATAAAATCAGAATCAGCGGATGAAATGAATCATGCTCATTGGTTGGCCGAACGTATCTTGATGTTAAACGGTATACCTAACGTCCAAGATATGGAGACTTTACTCATTGGTAAAACAGTGGAAGAGATGCTGGAAAACGACCTACAGCTGGAACAAAATGCCATTCACTATTTGCAAGACTCTATCGCGATATGTCAAAATGCCAACGATTTTACCAGTCGTGCTTTGTTAGAACGTATCTTAGTCAGTGAAGAGGCCCATGCGGATTATTTGAAAATCCAGTTGAAGCTGATTGACCAACTGGGTGAGACACAGTACCTGCAAACTCAAATATAGAATTTATAGGGGTTAAGCTGAAGCCTTACTCACGGGCGAGGCACGCCTCGCCCCTACCCATGGTACAAATGCTGGTGTTACTGTAGGGGCTAGGCTGAAGCCTCGCCCGTGAGTCTGTTTTTATATCCCCTCCCCCGCAAGCGGGGGAGGGTAGGGAGGGGGTGTGTTATAAAAGGTTTATTACTTATTCAGTTAGGCACCCCCAGTGCCCCGACAATTACATCAGTTCGTTCTTTTTTAAAAACCTTTCTATCCGACCCTTACGTGGTAGATATTCCTAGGCTATTTCGGAAATTATTGTTGTATCTTATTATTTTGCCTTTTCGCGCACCTAAAACCACACGGTTGTATCGGTCTATTTGGACCGAGCAAGGTTCCCCTTTACGGGTACACAGCGAACAATTGCTCAAAGCGGTTCAACAACAATTGGGCAATACATGGTGTGTGGCATTAGGCATGCGCTATGGAGAGCCTTTTTTAAAGGATGCGATTCAACGCTTGGCGCATTGTCGTCAAGTGGTGGTGTTACCGTTATTTCCGCATTATGCCTTATCTTCTACTGAAACGGCGCAGAGAGCGGCCAGTCGATATTTGGGGCGTTATTTTGCGGCCAATGAGCTTTTTTATATTACTCAGTTTTGGGATAACCCCGGATTTATTGAAGTATGTGCACATCAAATCGAAAAACACACAGCAAAAACGCTGTATGAGCATATTTTATTTAGTTACCATGGGTTACCCAATCGGCAAGATCCTAACCAACAATATCGTGCGCACTGTATTGCCACGTCAGAAGCTATTAGCAGTGCTTTGGGAGGGGTGGCCCATACCACGGCTTTTCAATCTTCGTTGGGGAAGCACTGGACTTTACCCAACATTGTTGACATATTGCCTCAGTTGCGCCAACAGGGCATTGCCCATTTGGCTGTGATGGCGCCTGGTTTTGTGGCCGATTGTCTGGAAACTTTGGAAGAGCTGAACATTCGCCTAAGAGCCCAATGGGCTGCCTTAGGGGGGGAGGCTTTTGTGTATGTGCCTTGCCTGAACCAAGAAGCAGAGTGGGTTCAGGTGGTTAGCGCATTTGCCCAAAAAGCCATCTTTTCCCCGTAGAGGCTAGCCTGAAGCCTCGCCCGTGAAGTGGTTCTGGGGTAAATCTGCCTTGTATGGGGGGGTATCCATTACCCTCCCTTTTCTGGTAAAATGCCCCGCAATCTTGTGGGAATAGAGGGGTATTTCATGAGCGTATTAGTGGGGCGCAAGGCGCCAGACTTTAGTTGTTCAGCTGTCTTGGGTGATGGCAAAATCGTCAATAATTATAACTTTTATGAGGCTAAGCAAGGCAAATACGGATTAGTGTTCTTTTATCCGCTCGATTTTACCTTTGTGTGTCCCTCTGAATTAATCGCTTTAGACCATCGTATGCCCGCTTTTCTAGAACGAGGCATTGAAGTGGTATCTGTGAGCATCGATTCCCATTTTACGCACAATGCTTGGCGTAATACCCCTCTGTCTCAAGGGGGTATTGGGCCCGTAACTTATACCATGGCCGCTGATATGGCCCATCGTATTTGTGAGGCTTATGGGGTAGAGCACCCCGATGTGGGGGTTGCTTTCCGTGCCGCATTCATTATCGACAAAAATAATACTGTCCGGGCTCAAATTATCAATGATTTGCCCTTGGGTCGCTGTATGGAAGACATTTTACGCCTGTTTGATGCGCTAGAGCACCATGAAATGCATGGCGAAGTATGCCCGGCTGGCTGGAAAAAGGGTGACAAAGGTATGAAAGCGTCTCCAGACGGGGTGGCCAAGTATTTGGCCAGTCATGCAGAAGAGCTTTAGGCAGAGTGGTGCGAGATATGAGCAAAAAGGAGAGAAATTTCTGACCTTGTTGCATGAATGGCCATGTTTCCACGTCATCCCGAATATTGTGAGGGATCTCCTAAGAGTGGCATAGAGGGAGATCCCTCGCTACGCTCGGGATGACGGGCTACGCTCAGGATGACTTATCAAAAAAGATTCCGCACTTCACACACCACAATAATACCCCCCAACAGCAAAGCCCCCTTCAAAAGAGACTTGTTTCTTAGCTCTGGGTAATGTAGGTGCTTGAAATGGCCTTGTTTCAACAAATAGTAGGGTAAAAAGACGGCAATAAACACCAAAATCAATCCCGCAAAGCCCAGCATGGTTAAAAAGGCATTGGGAATAACCAAGGCGATGGTATAAGCGGGTAAAATGGTTATTAGTGCCGCTGTGAGTGAGCGAATAGGAGCCTGCGGTATTTTATGTAACAACATGTCTTTGATGGAATCACACAATCCAACCCCAACGCCCAATACAGAAGTGATAATAGCCAACAAAGAAATCCACCAAACTAACAATTGTATGAATGGCCACTTAGCAATGCTGCTTAGCGCATGGATTAAATCGCCTACCTCCACGGTACCATTCTGCATGGCTTGATAAAAAGCTGGGGTATGATGGTATAGCGTGCCTAAAATGCTGATGGTCCATAGCGCATAGACGCAGGCAGGCAACAAACTTCCCCAAAAAAACGCTCTTTTTAACCGTAAAGATTGAGGGCCACAATAATGCATGAGAATATGAAAAATGACCTGAAAACCAAAAGAAGTTAACATGACGGGGATAATGGTACGCCACACTGAAAACTGCGTCATGCCAGGCATAAAAAGAGGGAGATGGGTCCATTCAAGCGAAGTCGCTAAGCCAGTGAGTAAAAATGCCACAACCCCCAATAAACCCACAAAGAGCAAACTGTTAATATAGTCAATTAATTTTAACGGTAACAATAAAACGAATATAGCCACAGCCGCGTATAGAGTGGCAATACTGCGTATGGGGTAGATACCTCCCACATAAGTACTGAGGAGTTTTTGAAAAATAGACGAGCCACCATACAGATAGGCGGCCAATAGAGCATAAGACAACCATTTGATGCTGGAAAACCCCAGGTAGCTGGCTATTTTTCCTGAAAATTGACGTCCTAAGGTCCCCAACGATACCCCTTTGCCTGCTTGTAGGTTTAATTCTAGATGGATAAGGGAAGTGTAATAGGTAAAATACCAAATAACAGCCATCAACCCTAGGGCAGGCACAAGGCCTAAATTAGCTAGTACCAAAGGTAGGGCAATCATGCCGCTGCCCAGGCATGTTCCGGCTACTAATAAAATGGCCCCTATTTGTTGTCGCATGATTTTCTTTCCCTAATGATTACAAGACTAAAAACTGATATACCGGCATACTCTGAATAGCGTCTATTTGTCCTTGGAAGGGTGCTTTGGTTAAAATAAGGGCATTAGGAAAGGTTTTGAGAGTTTTGAGATCACTGGTTCGTATTTGTTCTGCCCATTTGACTTCGATGGCTTGAATCTTTTTATTTGTTAGTTGTATAACATCCACCTCTCCTTGGCCTTTAAAATAAAAGACTTTTCCTGTGCGATGACAATGACTGGCGACACAGGCTTCTACCAAAAAGCTTTCCGTGAAGGGCTTGTTGAGTAAGCCTTCTCGATGTAACCAACGATAGAGGGTATTTACAATAAAGGGATCAGTAAAATGAAATTTCTTATCCTTTTTAGGAAATCCTTGTTTTTTATTCTGATCAAAGGCTTGTAATGACATTAAAACATCCATTCGTTCTAAAATATTGCAATAATCAATACAGGTATCTTTACTGATAAGCCCTATTTTTCGGGTTAAGCTTGAGTAAGAGGTGGGAGATACCCCAATGGTCAATAAAGCTTGTATAAGTGCCAATAGAGTGCTTTCTTTTTTACCCTGTTTGAGCAAATCGCCTCGGATCCACTGCTCATACGTCAAATAGGTAGCTTGCTGAATTTCTCCAGTTTCGGCTAAATCATTGATGGCTCGTAGGTATCCTCCGCAGGATAAATAGTCCTGAAAAAGGGATTTTAAGTCTTCTACAGAGGGAAATGGGTGACGCAACTGGACATATTCTCCAAAAGAGAGCGGAAATAGATGGAAATCAGGACATTCAGCTTTTCCCCGTCGTCCTGGAAAGGATGTCGCCGCTTCTTTTAAAATCAAGGTATCCGATCCCGTTAATACACACAGACCTTTGGTAAACCATCCTTCATCGGCCAAAGCTTTAATCACCCGTTCCCAACCTTTTACAAACGTGATTTCATCGATGATGAGCAAAAAGCGGTGCAGAGAGGCATCTTGTAAGAAAAGTCGGAGGGTATCTGATAGAGTTTTAGCATCAAAAATTTCATCACAGGGAAGATAAAAGATGTGCTGTGCGGAAAAAATCTGGTTTTCTAAACAGTATTTAATGAGTAATTTACAGGAAGTTGACTTTCCAACTTGTCTTCCTCCGGTGAGAATATAAATCCCGGGTGTTTCCAATGGAAGGGTTTGCCACCAATGGACTTGGTATTGGTACTTGAGGGTCAATAGAGCCACTAATTGGGGATCTTGTGTGAGAAAAGACTTTAACCCTTCTCTGAAACGGTTATGTTGGTTATATTGTAAGTTCACGCAATGGATGCTCCGAATGTCTATTGCTGGTTATTATAGCACAATCGACAAATTTGTCGAATGAGCAGTCGACAAATTTGTCGATTTTGTCATATGAACGGATGACTGTCTCGCCACCGATTCACCACATCACAAAAGATTTTAGCGGTCATTTGGGCATCATATAAAGCCGAATGGGCTTCTTTGGCATCAAAGGGGATATTGGCCACAGCACAGGCTTTGGCCAGCACTGTTTGGCCATAGGCCAGCCCACAAAGGGTGGCGGTATCGAATGAGGTAAACGGATGAAAAGGGCTTCGTTTGGTGTGTGTGCGTTCAATCATGGCGTTTAAAAAACTCAAATCGAACCAGGCATTGTGGCCTACCAGCACTGCTTTTTGACAGCCAGCCTCTTTTTTGAGGGCTCTTATCCAAGTAAATAACTCATGTAGCATTTCGCGTTCAGCAATGGCAAAGCGAAAAGTATGGGAAGCATCAATGTTATGGATGGCGGTGGCGGCCGGATCGAACTCAGCACCTTCAAAGGGAATCATATGGTAGTGACGGGTTTCAGCAAGGATAAAATAACCATTGTCTTCGACAAGGCTAATAG
>JAHFQG010000018.1 GCA_023266415.1 Francisellaceae bacterium
GCCATGGAAAAAATTGAAGATTTTTTAAAAAAACACCCAGTTGTACACGCGTTCTGGGGGTTTCTATTTGGCTGGAACGTGGGGGCTATTGTACTGGGTATTTCTAATGCAATTGATATAAAACTAGATACTAAAGTTTGGCTTTGGCCTGTCAAACCTGCTGCCCAAAAGCACCCTTTAAAGCACCCTTTAAATATTCTATTTCTTCCATTGGCGGTCCCCGGTATATTTCTCGCGGTGGCAATCATGGGGGTAACCGCCCTCAGCGCCGCTGCCTTCTATCTCATAAAAAAAGGCATACAAAAAATATCCCGGAAATCAAATGAATCGGATGAAAATACTGGAGAATCCGATGAATTTAATCAGTCTAACAGAGACACTTTCTCCCTTAAAGAAACCAAACCGCCGGTAACGTCATCTTTTCAGTCATCATCTCATTTTTCACCCCCCTCATTCTTTAGATTCCCCTCCACAGCTAAGGATATTGAAGGAATTTTTTCAGACGAAACCGCAACCGAAAAAGCGCAGTTGGCCTTACTAAGGGATATACAAAAAAAACACCTTCCGCTTGCTATAAAAGTAAGTATCACTGAATTATACACAATAGACTCACCTGTTGCGGATAAACTTTGGACACTTTTGGGAAATCAGTATAAAAACTCAGAATTTGTAGATTTATATAACTATATGGTTGAATGGAATTCAATCAAAACAATGTGCCAAGTAGCTCTTAACCAGAAAACGTTTGAAATCTTTTCTGCGTTCAATAAAAACAAGATCAGTATCGCTCCTCGAAAGATAGCCGCCCGAGCAATAGTTCGGTTTTTATTCGACCTCAACACTTCTCTAGAAGACAAAGCCGTTTTGCGCAACGCCATCATTCAGTCAGAGAAACAATTGTCCAAGGATACTCCTTCCATGGATACTCCTTCCATATATACACTCGTTAAACAATTTCTTTCAGAACAACCTCGCCCCCACTTTGTTTTTTCGATGTAGAAAAAAGCCCCCCTATAAAGTCTCCCCCCTAAAAGAGGGTTGGCAGGGCATAGGGCAAGGATGCTGCAAAGGGGGGGATACACCTCATAAAAATGGCAACTTGTGCCGTTAATGTGTATAATTTAGCTGAGTAGCTATCCAACAGCCCAAGGCGGGTTCATTCACAGAATCAGGAGTTTATTATGCCCCTCCCAAAAGCCATGGAAAAAATTGAAGATTTTTTAAAAAAACACCCAGTTGTACACGCGTTCTGGGGGTTTCTATTTGGCTGGAACGTAGGGGCTATTGTACTGGGTATTTCTAATGCAATTGATATAAAACCAAATGGTGGGGTTTGGATTTGGCCCGTCAACAAGCAGCCTTTAAAACACCCTTTAAATATTCTATTTCTTCCATTGGCGGTCCCCGGTATATTTCTCGCGGTGGCAATCATGGGGGTAACCGCCCTCAGCGCCGCTGCCTTCCATCTCGTAAAAAAAGGCATACAAAAAATACCCTTGAAATCAAAATCAAAACCAAAGGGATCGGATGAAAATGCTGAAAAACACAATAAATTTAATCAGACTAACAAAGGGTTCAATGAAGGATTCAATGAATCTAATCAGCCTAACAACGACATCTTTGAAGAAATCAAACCGCCAGTAACGCCATCTTTTAAGTCATCATCACCTCATTCTTCACCCTCCTTCTTACTTAAATTCCCCGACATAACTAAGGGTATTGAAGAAATTTTTCAAAAAAAATTCATGAACAAAAAAAAGAAGTTGGCCTTACTGAAAAAGGTACAAAAAAAATACGGGTTGATGGATGTAGGAACAAGTGTAGCCGAATTATACCTAAAAGACTCGCCTGTTGTGGACAAACTTTGGGAACTTTTGGAAGGTCAAGAGAAAAGCGAAGAATTTGAATATTTATATTTCCATATAAAAGAATTGAATGAATACGAAGAAGGATGCCAAAAACTTCTTGAAGGCCATAGTTTTGAGATTGTATATTCTGAAAAATTTTCTGGCCCCGATTATATATCTGGCCTCGAAGATCTGTATGTTAATATCTTCGACCGAATGGTACTCGCCCGAGCAATAGTTCGGTTTTTAAACAACTCCGACGCCCCCAAAAAAGACAAAACCTATTTGCAAGCCGCCATCGATTCTGAGCCGAATACACAACAGTCGGATGCACAACAGCCCGAGACTATTCCTTCCCTGCGTAAGTTAGTTAAACAGTTTTCTTCAGAGCAATCTTCCCGCTCCCATCCTTCGAATAAGTAGCCCTCCCCCCTTAATAAGGATGCTGCAAAGGGGGAGATACACCCCATAAAACTTGCACCCTGTGCCACTAAGATGTATAATTTAGCTGAGTAGCTATCCAACAACCCAAGGCGGGTTCATTCACAGAATCAGGAGTTTATTATGCCCCTCCCAAAAGCCATGGAAAAAATTGAAGATTTTTTAAAAAAACACCCAGTTGTACACGCGTTCTGGGGGTTTCTATTTGGCTGGAACGTGGGGGCTATTGTACTGGGTATTTCTAATGCAATTGATATAGAACCAAATAATAAAATTTGGCTTTGGCCTGTCAAGCCTGCTGCTCAAAAGCACCCTTTAAAGCACCCTTTAAATATTCTATTTCTTCCATTGATGGTCCCCGGTATATTTCTCTTTTTGCCAACCCTGTGGGTAACCGCCCTCAGCGTCGCTGCCTTTCATCTCGTAAAAAAAGGCATACAAAAAATGTCCCGGAAATCAAAAAAATCGGCTGAAAATACTGAAAAATACAATGAATTTAATCAGACTAACAGAGACCCACTCCTCTCTAAAGAAACCAAACCGCCAGTAACACCATCTTTTAAGTCATCATCACCTCCTTCTTCATCCTCCTCCTTACCTAAATACCCCAAACTAACTAAGGCTATTGAAGGAATTTTTTCGGACAAAAACGCAACTGAAGAAGTGCAGTTGGCCTTGCTGAAGGATATAAAAGAAAAATACACTTTGGTTTCTATAAAAGAAAGTATCACCGAATTATACACAACAGATTCACCTGTTGCGGATAAGCTTTGGATACTTTTAGAAGGTCAGAATGAAAACTCAGAATTTAAAGATTCATTATATAGACATGTGTCACGCTTGAATACAATAAAAAAAATGTTCGAAATAACTCTTCCCGGAGGAGATTTTAAACAACTTTTTTTCTTCAATACCCCCGACAATCAAATGATAATCGCCCGAGCAATAGTTCGGTTTTTAAACGACTCTAGCGTTTCTCAAAAAGTCAAAGACGATTTGCAATCCGCCATCAATTTTCAGGATGCACAACGGCCCAACACTACGCCTTCCTGGCGTGAGTTAGTTGAACGGTTTTCTTCAGAGCAATCTTCCCGCTCCCATCATTCGCCACACAAGTAGAACCTCCCCCTATAAAGTCCCCCCCCCCTAAAAAGGGGGGAGTTGGCAGGGCGTAGGGCAAGGATGCTACAATGGTCATCTATGTCACAAAAACGCGTTGTTTTAGGTCTTTCTGGCGGAGTAGATTCCTCAGTATCGGCCTATTTGCTTCAAAAAGCGGGTTATGTGGTAGAAGCCGTGTTTATGAAAAACTGGGAAGAAGACGACACCGACACCTATTGCAGCGCACAACAAGACCGAGAAGACGCGGAAGCCGTATGCCAACGGCTCAAAATTCCCTTTCACACCGTGAATTTTGCCAGTGAATACTGGGACCGGGTGTTTAGCTACTTTTTAGAGACTTACAGAATGGGTTGGACACCTAACCCAGATGTTATCTGTAACCAGGAAATCAAATTTAAAGCTTTTTTAGACTATGCCCACCACCTCAAAGCCGACTTTATGGCCACAGGTCATTATGCGGCTCGCCTGGATACCCCCTATGGCCCGGAGCTACATCGCGCACTGGATGAAAACAAAGATCAAACTTATTTCCTCTGTCGCATATCCAAAGAAGCTTTGGCCACAACCTTGTTTCCTTTGGCCACTTTGACCAAAAATAAAGTTCGTCAGCTGGCCAATGAATTGGGTTTTCAAAATGCCCACAAAAAAGACAGTACGGGCATTTGTTTTATTGGCGAACGAAAGTTTAAAACTTTTTTACAACAATACCTCCCCGCCCAACCCGGGCTTATTCAAACAGTGGACGGTCGTTCCTTGGGGCAGCACGAAGGATTGATGTATTATACTTTAGGGCAACGCTCAGGGTTATTGATTGGGGGGCAAAAAAATGCGTTGCAACAACCCTGGTATGTGGTGGCTAAAAGGATGACGGATAACGTGTTAGTGGTTGCCCAAAATGCCTATCATCCTTGGAATATGAGCCGCACTCTGAGTGCCTCCGATGCGCATTGGTTTTACCCTCCCCCTCCCCGCTTTCAAGCCGAAGCTCGCCTTCGTCATCGTGGTTCATTGGTTCCCTGTGAGGTTTTAGCGAATGGCCAACAAATGCAAGTTGCTTTTCTTCAAGCACAGCCGTCTGTTACCCCAGGTCAAGCGTGCGTTTTGTATCAAGGCACCCGCTGCTTGGGGGGAGGAACTATTGCCAGCACAGATTCAGAGGGCGGAATTTTAAGGTGAAATGCAGTGGCAAAGCAAAAGGGCTGACGGAAGGACTGGACCCTACCCCTTTCGCTGGGGTGACACACCTTGTCATGCCAGCGTAGGCTGGCATCCAGTCTGAATATGGGGGCCTTGGACCCTACCCCCTTCGCTGGGGTGACACACCTTGTCATGCCAGCGTAGGCTGGCATCCAGTCTGAATATGGGGGCCCTGGACCCCTACCCCTTTCGCTGGGGTGACACACCTTCGCTGGGGGGTAACAAATGAGGCGCTTTAGGTGCCGCTGATTCATTCATAGGAGCGTTGTATGACCATGTTCAATCCTTTGCTTAGCCTTTCTCCTTTAGAAGGGCGTTATTATCCCATGGTGGAAGCGTTACGCCCTATCTTCAGTGAATATGGGCTAATCAAAGCCCGGTTTACGGTTGAAATTGGCTGGCTTATAGCTTTAAGTAATTGCACTGACATTCCTGAGGTATCGTTATCTGAAGCCGAAGAGCGGCACTTAGAAGGCTTATTAGCCGCATTTGATATCAAAGACGCAGAATCGGTGAAAGCTTTGGAAAAAACCACGCATCACGACGTGAAAGCGGTGGAGTATGGGGTAAAAGCGTGGTTAACGCAGCATCCGTCTTTGAAATCGTTGAGCGAGTGGGTGCATTTTGCTTGCACATCTGAAGATATTAATAATGTCGCTTATGCTCTTATGTTACAGTCTGGACGGCAGATATGGTTAGAAGCGGTGGGAGCGCTTATTGTCCATTTACGACATTTGGCACATGAAACTGCCCATATTCCCATGCTATCGCGCACGCATGGACAAGCGGCCAGTCCCACCACGGTAGGAAAAGAGCTGGCCAATGTGGTATATCGTTTAGAGCAGCAAGCGCACAGGGTAGAAAACACGCTGCTTCAAGCCAAGTTTAATGGGGCGGTGGGGAATTATAATGCGCATGTGGTGGCTTATCCGAAGGTGGATTGGCCGGCGGTATCAGAAAGTTTTATAACCAACTTTGGGTTAACGTGGAACCCCTATACCACTCAAATTGAACCACACGATGCGTTGGCCGAATTGTTTGATGGTATGGCGCGAGTCAACCGTATTTTAATGGATTTTTGCAAAGACATGTGGTCTTATATTTCTTTGCATTATTTTGTTCAAAAGAAAATGGGGCAAGAAGTGGGGTCGTCTACTATGCCACACAAAATCAATCCAATTCATTTTGAAAATGCGGAAGGCAATTTGGGGCTTTCGAATGCTTTACTGCAGCATTTTTCTGAAAAGCTACCCATTTCTCGTTTACAGCGGGATTTATCGGATTCTACGGTGCTGCGCAACATAGGGGTAGCCTTTGGGTATAGTTTGTTGGCTTTGAAAAACATTCAACAAGGGCTATCGCGGATATCGGTGAACGAAACAGCCCTCAAGCAAGATTTAAATGCCCACTGGGAAGTTTTGGCAGAAGCCATTCAAACCGTGCTGCGACGATATGGAGTAGAGGCTCCTTATGAAAGGCTCAAAACATTGACGCAAGGCCATACCATGACGCAAGCGGATTTAATACCTTTTATTCAGTCATTACCCATCCCTGACGAGGCAAAACATCGGCTTTCTACCCTAACCCCAGAAGGCTATTGCGGGCTGGCGGAGGCTTTGGCCCAAAAAAGCTAGGGCCCCAGGGGGTTTTTGTACGGGAATTGTTAATGGTATAATTCTTTTCGTTCCAATTTATGTTAGAATTAGAACTATAGATTAGGAGAAAATTGTGGGCTCAGGGCCATCAAAAAAAACCAGCCTTTCTGGGTTGGCCCGCTTTTGGGCAGGATTGAAGCTGGTATTACATACAGCTTGGAGTGTGGTGTTTGGTTGGAACATTGGAACTCTTTTTTATCGGTTTCGACCCAACACATTTGGCTTTGGGCAAGATTGGTTGGGGCCTGCCTTTATTTTGAGGTTATTTGGGTTACATAAGCCTGTCTCTTTAAACGCCGCCTCCCAACAAACTACCCCCAAACAAACCTCTACCTCGCACCAACCCCCCCCCCAACCACCCCCTCCCTGGGTTATTTCCCCTCCCCTCCCCAGCGCCAACAACTCGTCAAAAATAACTGTAAAAGATGTATTCTACGCTGAATGGGGTGGACCAGGGATTTCTCCTATCGATAGTATCCAAACTATGTCAGAGGCTTCTCAGGAATGGAAGGGGGATACCCCATCCACTCAAGCTCTAATAGATCGGTATGCCTTTTTTGAAAAAAAGGGCACTTCTCATCTAATAAACATGCGAGGAGATAACGGTTGTTTTATCCATGCTTTGATGGAAAGTGCCTTCTTGAATAAGAATATACGAACATCTATCCAAGCCAATTTGTTAAACACTCTTACGGTTCAAGGAAATGAAGTCACATTAATATTCCGCGAAGCCGATGCTGTAACATTTAAGTTAACCAACAAGGATGCATTTTTGAACGGATACAAAATGATTAAAACCTTGTATGAAACAGCAGAAAAAAATTCACTCCAGGCTTCTTATGCCTACGCCATGCTTTTAGAGGACGCAAAAGCAGATATTCTGACTTTTTTTAAAGAAATTATAGTCAATGGACTATTGGGACACTTGGATTCTATGGAAATATCCGACGCAGCCATACGCGATATATGGGAGCTGGCCATAGCCAGAGAGGACAGGCCAAAACCCAAAGAAAAATTAAAAGTCGGGGATAAAGAAACATTAGAAGCCGGGTATAACGCCCTGTTCAATACGTATGGCATTGAGTTTGTCGATCGACGATTGTTTCAACAGTTAGTAGGTATCCCTGAATATCCTTTTTTGTATGAAAACGGATCTGCAGATAAGATAACAGAAACCATGAAAAAACAGTATTTAAGTGCGTCCTCAAAAGACACATTCCTTTATTCTGAGGATGGCCGTCATTATAAGGTATTATCCGATAACGCCAATAACATCATAATAGAATTAAAAACCATGCTAAACCGGCTTCCAACAGAAGAGGACCAAGCCATTTTAGAAAATTTTTGCCGAAATTTGGCAAGCCAGACAATCGAACCCCTTAAAAATCCACTCAAACCCAATTAAAAAAAACAGTAGCAGAGCAAGAGAGCTGACGGGAGGACTGGACCCCAGCCTGCGCTGGGGTGACAATGCCTGGACCCTACCCCCTTCGCTGGGGTGACACACCTTGTCATGCCAGCGTAGGCTGGCATCCAGTCCGAGTATATTAGACTGGACCCCAGTCTGCGCTGGGGTGACAAGAAGGCTGTGTCATGCCAGCGGAGGCTGGCATCCAGTCCGAGTATATTAGACTGGACCCCAGTCTGCGCTGGGGTGACAATGCCTGGACCCTACCCCCTGCGCTGGGGTGACAATGCCTGGACCCCAGCCTGCGCTGGGGTGACAATGCCTGGACCCTACCCCTTTCGCTGGGGTGACAATGCCTGGACCCCAGCTTACGCTGGGGTGACAATGCCTGGACCCGCCCCCTGCCCCTTATACTGTCAAGCATACTTGGGATTTTGGTTGGACATGCATTGTTACTGCATCTTCAGCCAACAGCCTCAAGCGAACGTGAATATCAGGGTTTAAAAAATTGGCAATAACCCGTTTAATATCATCTGGGGTATCTCCCCAGAGGGCATCATCCAAATTTTCTAAGAGCATTTCCACCGTAACAGCCTGGCATTCACTGGCAATATCGGTATATAAAGTCATTAAAGTGATACCTGCTGCCCAGCAATCATGCACTGGATGGGAATTTTGCAATGTTTTATCCAATTGCAAAACGTCTGATAAATTTATTTTTTTAGCGCACCGTCGGCCATAAGATGTATCGTATGCTTTTAAGGCGTGACCGATGTGGGTATCCATGTGTTGATTCATCCAAAACACCTCTGGAGACTCATATCCAATTGTATAAACGGCACAAATGCCAATCCCAATGGTCCGACAAGTCATGAAGTCATTTATTTTGGTGTAATATCTTTCATTTTGCTCATATATAAGTAAGTTTTCTGGCTTTATATCTTCATGCACCCGATTTTTTCGATGAATATGGGCCAGGCCTTCTAAAAAAGACCAAGCAATGTCATTTTTTTCTGCCACAGAAAGCGGTTTTCTCTGTTTTTCCCGAGCCTCTAACACCTGTTGTAAATCTCCTATGGCTTTTTTAGAATACAAAGAGCGCTTTTTTTCAGGGTTGTTGATGGGTGTTTCAAAGGGGCGAATGGGTCGTTTTTGATATAAATGCCCCAAAAAAGTACGATGAATATTGGGATGCGCCAAAAAGTCTGAATTTTTCTGAGTAATGTTAAGGTCTTTTTCCGCCCGCAGAGTGGGGATAGGGTACACCAGATTAGCCCATCGTTCAGGGACTGGGTTGGTCACATTCCAGCAATCTTTTCCTTTGGAGTCTTTCCCAAAAAACAAATTGGGCGTTCCGGCTACCCCACCGGCCAATTTACTTTTTGTATCTATAACTAACTGATATTCCCCTTGTTCATCCCGAATAACAGCGCTTGAGCGGGACAATTCAGGTAGGTAAAAGACTCCTTTACCACTGGTAAGGAGATCAGTTTTTTTAAAGGCCACCACTTCCCCAGGTTCTAACCGCATTAAGTGTTCGTAGTCTACATCTAACATCCTTTGCCGGATGGCCTTTAAACAAAATAGGAGCTCTTCCGGGGTTAAATAGGGCTTTAGGTGGGGGTGAACCCCTTGTGTTGTGACTTCCTCGATACGCGCAGTAATACAATCCACAAACCGCTGTTGGGCTTCATCTAACATAGATATTTGTCCTAGGCACCAGAACCCGATTAGTGTATATCATCTCTTCTGGGATGAAAAGACCAAGAAAGAAAGTTATGTTTACAACTACGTTGGTCATAGATATAATACGTCATCCTGTATTTAGATTTCTAAATTTATGCCCTTGAATAAAACGCCCGATAATTCCCTCTTTAAAACCATTGCACGATATGCCCGATTGGGGAGGCTGTTCTCTTTGAAAAATCTGGAACAAAGCAATCCCATAACTTTTTGGGAGGCCTGCCAAGAAACCGACCCAGACACAGGGAATGGTGTTGTTTATTTTGCAGATACAGTTGAAATTGTACAGTTTTTAGTTGCCGGGTTAAAAACCCATGCCCCTATGTTTCAGCCTTTGAGCGCTCTAAACAAAAAGGGAGAAACCGCCCTTGAAAAACACATTCGAACCTCGCATAAAATTATTATCTCCACCATCATCAACCTAATGGCACCCGAAGACTTACTGGCCAGAAAAGAAAAACTTTTTAAGAGAATAGAAGCAGCAGAAAGTGTATCTTTACATAGGAAAGGGACACTAGACGAACTCAATAAAAAACTTCATTCTTATTCTTTTCCGCCGCTCGGACAACCTGAGCAGGATGGGCAGATTCTATCTGACGAACAGTTTTTGATAGAAAAAATACGACGCTTTGTTGGCCAAAAAAGTTTATCTAATCTGTTGAAATTAAAACAAAATACCCCACCAAATATCTGGAACACACTGCGTTTATCTAAGACAAAATACTACGGAAACACATTGCTACATATGGTCACCACCCTTAAAATGGCCGCCCTGGTTATGTCGTTCTTTTCCGATGCCGAGTTATTGGATTTGTTTCAAACAACAAATGAAAAAAAATACACCCCTCTCCAATGGGCTATACACAAAAAACGAAATGATGTTGCCCTTTTTTTTATTGATAAAATGCCACATTTGGTATTAGAAAATGAAAAACACAAAGCCATCCAATTAGCTTTTCGAGTAAACAACATAACCATTTTATATGAGTTATATGAGAAACTACCCAACCCTCAGTCTATAAAAACACCCATTTTATCCTATCTACTGACTCTCAAAAAAAATCCTCTGTTCGTAAAAATACACATTAAAGACAATAATGATATGTTTTCTATTGCTTTGACACATCAACAAGATGCTGTGTTAAAGGAGTTACTCCGATATAATATCCCTATTACGTCACCCAAAACTGCCACCGATCTCATTCAATACCTATTGAATACCCCTGAAACCTTATTCAGAAACAAAGCTTTTTGGCTCAAAAAAATTCTGTCTCATTTTGACCTCCCCCAAAAACAAGCCATTTTAAACTCACCCATCCCCCCATCTGGCATTCTTCCAATGCATTTAGCTGTTCAATGGGGGAGTCTTGATATGTTAAACTTTTTGTTTTTGGAAAACCAACTAAATCCTCTGCTGAGGGATATAAATGGTCATACCCCCCTTGAATTGGCCATCCTATGTCAAATACCTCACTGTGTTGAGTTTCTTACCTCATACATATCCAGCTTAACGTCATTACTAACCCAACCTCTGCCTTCCCCACCCCCTCTGGTATTTGCCTCCTTCCCTGAGATGCCCCCCCCTATTTCACCCTTCGATGAAACCCTATTTCTTCGTCCCTCGCCCGCGGGGCTGGACCCCTAAATCGGTCCTGCCAGATACAGCCAAGTGGCCAATACGGTATCAGGGTTTAGGGAAACGCTGTCAATGCCCTGCTCCATCAGCCAACGGGCCAAATCGGGGTGATCGGAAGGGCCCTGCCCACAAATGCCAATATACTTACCCTGATTTTGGCAGGCTCGAATGGCCATGGCCAGCAACTGTTTCACCGCTGCGTCTCGTTCATCAAACTGAGCTGCCACCAAAGCAGAATCGCGATCGAGCCCCAAAGTAAGCTGAGTCATATCGTTGGATCCAATGGAAAAACCATCGAAGTGTTCCAAATAGGCTTCCGCCAATAACGCGTTGGTGGGTAACTCGCACATCATCATGATTTTTAAACCTTTTTCACCCCGTTTTAGGCCATATTGGGCCAACAGAGCCACCACGGCTTCTGCTTCTTTGACGCTTCGCACAAAAGGGACCATGACGGCCACATTGGTCAGCCCCATGTCTTCCCGTACTTTTTTTACGGCACGACATTCTAGTTCAAAAGCCGCTTGGAAAGTGGGGGACACGTACCGTGCTGCGCCTCGGAACCCTATCATCGGATTTTCTTCGTGGGGCTCAAATACCGTACCCCCAATTAAGTTAGCATACTCATTTGATTTAAAATCACTAAAACGAATAATCACAGGTTTTGGGAAAAAACTGGCAGCAATGGTGGCAATGCCTTCTTTTAAACGTTCTACGTAGTAAGTGATTGGATCTCCATAGGCGGCTGTTTTATCCCGAATTTCTTTTTGTAAAATGGGGTTTAAGGTATCACATTGAAGGCAGGCCATGGGGTGAATGCCTATCATTTGAGAAATGATAAACTCCAACCGTGCTAAACCCACCCCTTCATTGGGAATAGCTTGAAAATGAAAGGCCCGATCGGGATTCCCCACATTCATCATCATTTTAAAAGGCAACGATGGCATGTTTTGCAGCGGCACGGTTTTGACTGTAAAAGGCACCAACCCTTCATAAATAAACCCAATATCTCCTTCGGCGCAGCTGACTGTAACGGTTTGACCATTTTTCAGGGTATCGGTGGCATTAACGCACCCCACCACGGCAGGAATGCCCAATTCACGGGCAATAATGGCGGCATGACAAGTTCTACCACCTCGGTTGGTAACAATGGCCGAGGCTTTTTTCATGACGGGTTCCCAATCGGGATCGGTCATATCGGTCACCAATACATCGCCTGATTGGATTTGGTACATGTCTTTGGCAGAGAGGATGATTTTGACTGGCCCTTGCCCTATTCGTTGCCCCACGCTACGGCCCTGGCTGAGCTTATGGGCCTGATGGGAGATTAGGGCATATTGTTCTAGGGTTTGCCCGTCTTGACGGCTCTGAACGGTTTCTGGGCGGGCTTGGACGATATACAAGTCCCCATCTGGCCCATTTTTAGCCCATTCGATGTCCATGGGGCGGCCATAGTGTTGTTCAATGAGGAGGGCTTGGCGGGCTAAGGTGTGAGCTTCTTCATCGGTGATGGAAAACTGATGTACTTTCTCAAAGGGCGTGGGTAGAGTGTTAACGAGGGCATGTTCGTTATCTGCATAGAGCATGTATTGTTGTTTGAGACCTAAAGTTTTCCGTAAAATAGCGGGTTTAAAGGTGGCCAAGTTAGGTTTATAAACATAAAATTCATCTGGGTTAACGGCTCCTTGCACCACCAGTTCTCCCAGGCCGTAGCTGCTGGTGATAAACACCACTTTATCGAAGCCAGATTCGGTGTCTAGGCTAAACATAACCCCACTGGCTGCTAAATCGCTGCGCACCATTTGCTGAATACCGACCGATAACGCCACAGCATGGTGGGAATAGCCCTGATGGACACGATATGAAATAGCGCGATCGTTGAAGAGGGAGGCAAACACGTGTTTGATTTTGTCGAGTACCGCGTCGATACCATGGACATTAAGGTAGGTTTCTTGTTGCCCTGCAAAAGAGGCATCGGGTAAATCTTCAGCGGTGGCGGAAGAGCGAACGGCCACGGAGAGGTGGGGGTTATCTTGGGTGAGTTTTTGGTAATACGTCCGAACTTCGGTTTGAAGGGCTTTTGGGAGGGGGGTGTTTAGAATCCATTGGCGAATTTGTTGCCCTGTTTCCATCAGGGCTTGAGTATCGTCTGCATCCAACGTCTTCAGCAAGGCTTGAATTTGGTGATCGAGCCCGTTGTGGGATAGGAATGTGCGAAAAGCATGTGCCGTGGTAGCGAAGCCTTGGGGGATTTTTAGGCCGAGGGGTTGGAGTTGGCTGAGCATTTCGCCCAAGGAAGCGTTTTTGCCGCCGACTTTATCGACATCTTGGATCCGACATGAATCTAGCCATACAACTAACTCTGTTTCTTGCATAAGATCTGCCTTCTTGCTTTTCGGGGAGGGGTGGATCACAATCATGGTTTTGTCCTTGGGGAATTGACATGGGCCGCACGGTCTTTTTCATATCGGACCGAACGGGTATTACGGCCGAAACGTTAGGGCACAGTTTGATCACCCAATTTGATAAGATGTCCTTTACGCAGGTTACTTTACCTTTTATTGACACAGAAGAAAAGGCCAGTGAGGCAGTTGACAAAATAAATTTGGCTTGTAAAACAGATGGTGTCCGATCTATCGTGTTTAGTACGGTGATTGATGATGCCATTCGCACTCAATTGTCGGCCAGCCAAGGTTTTTTTATGGATTTTGTACATACGTTTATTGGCCCTTTGGAAAAAGAATTGGGGATAAAGTCTAATCATACGGTGGGACGTTCGCATGGCGTGGGCAATATTCAGATATACGACATGCGTATTGAGGCGGTGAATTATGCGTTACGACATGATGATGGGGCGACCACGCAGCAATATGAGAAAGCCGATTTAATTTTACTGGGGGTATCTCGCAGTGGAAAAACGCCTACCAGTTTGTATTTAGCCATGCAATTTGGACTGATGGTGGCCAATTATCCGCTCACAGAAGAAGATATGCGACCAGGCATGACGCTCCCTACGCCCTTACAGCCGTATCATGCCAAATTGTTTGGACTCACCATTACCCCCAAGCAATTACAGAGCATTCGCAGCATTCGTCGACCGAACAGTCCCTATTCCAATTTAGAGCAATGTCGTCGAGAGGTACAATTTGTGGAAGCTTTGTATACGCAAGAAAAAATTCCTTATTTAAGTTCTACGAATCGCTCTATTGAAGAGTTAGCCACAAAAATGATGGACATCATGTCGATTGAGCGACAGTTGCGTTGACATCCTCCCCGCCATAAATGGCGGAGATCCCTCACGATGTTCGGGATGACGGGCTACGCTCGGGATGACGGGCTACGCTCGGGATGACGGGCTACGCTCGGGATGACGGGCTACGCTCGG
>JAHFQG010000083.1:0-385 GCA_023266415.1 Francisellaceae bacterium
AGAAAACACTCCCGCACGTCTCATATCGGTTTTAATGCCCGATGTTCTGTGTAAAGGGGGAGATTATACCGTGGCCACTATCGCAGGCAGTCAAACCGTGTTGGCTAAAGGCGGAGAAGTGAAAATTTTACCTTTTGTGGCAGGATGCTCCACTACCAGCACCATTCAAAAAATTATGGGGACCTTATGATAGTTGTAACGGGCGGAGCCGGATTTATTGGCTCTAATATTGTCAAAGCGTTGAACCAACGTGGGTATCAAGATATTTTGGTGGTGGATGATTTTCAAGAAGGCACTAAATTTGTTAACTTGGTATACTGCCAAATACTGGATTACTTAGACAAAGACGATTTTTTGCAAACCTTAAGAACTTCTAAAAATTTGG
>JAHFQG010000083.1:395-5516 GCA_023266415.1 Francisellaceae bacterium
GCCTCCGACATCGATATTATTTTTCATCAAGGGGCTTGCTCTAATACCACCGAATGGAATGGCAAGTTTTTAATGCAGAATAATTACGAATATTCAAAACAAGTGCTCCATTTTTGCTTAACCAATCGTATTGCCTTGGTGTATGCATCCAGCGCCTCTGTTTATGGCAATGGCACGATTTTTCAAGAATGTTTAGCCTATGAAAAACCCATCAATATGTATGGATATTCTAAGTTTTTGTTTGACCAATACGTTCGACGCGTGCTACCTGAGGCCGATTCCCCCCTTGTGGGGTTGCGTTATTTTAACGTGTATGGCCCGCGAGAGCAGCATAAGGGCTCTATGTCCAGCGTGGCGTATCATTTAACACAACAATTACAAACCGATGGTCTGGTGAAGTTATTTGAAGGCTCTGATGGTTATACGGATGGTGAACAACGTCGCGATTTTGTGCACATCGATGATGTGGTGGCCGTCAATTTATGGTGTATGGATAACCCCCAGGTGAGTGGTATTTTTAACGTGGGCACAGGCCGCAGCCAAAGCTTTAACGATGTGGCTAGGGCGGTTATTCGTTCTCATCAAAAAGGCCATATTCAATATATTCCTTTTCCAGAACACCTTAAAGGGCGATACCAAAGTTTTACAGAAGCAGATATTACCGCTTTGCGAGAAGCGGGGTATACGGCGCCCTTTAAAACGGTGGAGGAAGGAGTTCGGTTATATTTAGCAATGGCACCCAACTGTCTGGGCGAGGCGTGCCTCGCCCAGGGGTCAGGTTGTTTGTAGGGGCGAGGCGTGCCTCGCCCGTGGGTCAGGCTGTTTGTAGGGGCGAGGCGTGCCTCGCCCATGGGTGATGTATGTTCCGCAGAGTTTGTGCTCACATAAATCTGGAAGCCATTACCCATAATCTGGGGGTGGTAAAATCCTGTGCTCCAAAATCTAAAGTACTGAGTATTGTGAAGGCAAATGCCTATGGGCATGGTCTTAATGTGTGTTTACCGGCTTTTGAGGCCCACAGTGATGCTTTGGGGGTGGCTTGTTTAGAAGAAGCCGCTGAATTACGTGCTTTGGGGGCGAAGAAACCCATTGTTTGTATGGAAGGGTGTGCCAGTAAAGCGGCGGTAGATTGGTGTCAAAAAAATCATGTACAACCGGTGGTGCATCGATTAGCGCAATTGGCCTTGTTAGAATCGCCTATGGTTATTTGGATAGAAGTGGATACGGGGCTTCATCGGTTGGGATTGTTGCCTGAAGAAGTATCGGAAGCTTTAAAATGGCTTAAAAAAAACCCCCATATTACGGTGATGTGTTGGTTTAGTCACTTTTCCGATGCAGAATCGGAGTTAAATTCTAAAAGCCGTATTCAAATGGCGCGCTTTGAAGAGGCGTGTGGGGATATTGTGGGGGATAAGGGGCTGGCGCAGTCGATGGCGACGCTACATTTGCCTAAAACGCACTATCAATGGGTGCGTCCAGGGTTGATGTTGTATGGGGTATCGCCCGTGGTGGGTAAAACAGGGGCGGATTTTGGTCTAAAACCGGTTATGACCTTAACAGCACCGCTCATTGCCAAACGCTCGTTGAGGGCACAAGAATCGGTGGGGTATGGGAGCACCTGGGTAACAGATGAAAGGGGCGCCACCATTGGCACCGTGGCCATGGGGTATGGGGATGGCTATCCATGGCGTATTAGCCCCAACACATTGGTAGAAATAGGCGGCAAAAAAGTACCTATTGTGGGACGTATTTCCATGGACTCAATGATGATTGATTTAACGGCCTACCCAGAAGTTGCTTTGGATAGTCAAGTCACCCTGTGGGGCCCCTCCTTGCCGGTTGAAATACTGGCTGAACAGTCGGGGGTGATCCCCTACGTGTTATTGACGGCGCTCACTTGGCGGGTACGCCGGGAAGCTTAGGGGGGTTGCGGCGCCTTATGGTTTTTTTCGTTTTTCCCAAAATTCATTCAATTTTTCTACGCGCTCTCGTACCGATGTCGGCTGTTGCTCGTTTTCCGTGTTTCCTTGCACAGGCATGAGAGAGAGTACAGGTTTGTTCGCTGTTACAGGTACAGATGAGGGTGTAGTGATAGGCGGTTTGGGTTTCGGGAGGATGGGGGGGCCTTTTTTAGCAGAGGGCTGCTCGGGGGGCTGCCCTGTGTTCGGCTTAAGTGCGGGTGGAGGTGGAGGGCGCCTCCGTGGCGGTGAGACGGGGCGAAGGGGTTGCGGCTCGACTACTGGGGTTTGGATAGTCTTCAGTATTTCCTGAAGGTCCTCTGTTTTCTTTTTGGCATTAACTAGTTTTTTGTTTTTTATAGCATCAAAGAGTTCAATGATGAGGTCTATTGCTCCAGTTTTTCTCTCGTATAATGCTTCATGATCCGGGTGTGTTTTTAATAATTTATTGAGTTCCTCAAGAAGACCCATGGCGGTTTTTTCAATTCCTTCCATTTTTTTTGCATTATTTTTTTTGAGCGCACCCGCTATTGTGATTACGGGCATTTTATTCCCCAAGTCCATTAACACTTTTTCGGCTAAATTTTTAAGCCTAGGTTTTTCTTTCTGTTGTTTTTCAGAAAAATCGTTAAATTTCGAAAGAGCTTCTTCTTTTTCTTTGGCTTTTTCTTCTTTTTTTGCGTCTTCAATTTCTTTTCTTACCCTTTTTATCTCTTCAGGCGAAGCTTTTTCAGTATTTCCAGTCGGAACAATTTGATCGCCTTCCGAATGTTTTTTCTCTTTGAATTCCGGGCCACCTGTCTCTGGTTGTTTTTCGTTTATTTCTGCTGTTTTTTCTTTTATTGACTCTAAAATACCAGAAATAGAAGTCCCATCGTAGTTTTCTTTATTGGATTTTTTTAAAATCGATTCAAAGAGAGGTTCATACTTCATTAGTCTGTATGTAGGACCCGTAAGATAACTCTCGACGGTAAGGGTTTTTTCTGATGTTCCTTTAAGTTTTTCTTTAAATTTTTCTAAAAAATCAGTGTATGTTTTTTCGTCTTTCTGTATTTTTGTTAAAATACTTGGCCATTTTGAGAGTGATTCAAGTGAGTTTAAAATGGCATTTTCCAGTGAAAGTTTATTCGTTTCTATGGCAGCCAAAATGTCTGTATCGGTACTCGGCGCCTTTATTTTTTCGAACTCCGCAGACAGTGCTTTTGCTGTTTCTACTATGCCATCTAAAGTTGGTTTAGCCTCATTAATAAATAATGTTAGTTTTTTGTTGGTTGTTTTTGTTGTTAAGTAATCCCCCATTTCTTTTTGAAGAGAAAGCATATTCTTTAAAAAATCTGATTCAGTCTCAGCAAGTTCAGAAACGGCCTTTTGGAACTTTGTGGGCTCTGTACTTTCGCTTCCCATATCCGCCTCTCATATAAGTTTATATGGGAGGCGTATCGGCCTATTAGGCCCGAGCTTTAACGATAACGGTCAATACTGGCCAAAATCTCCTGAAGGGCAGCGGTGGAATCTTGCCAGCCATCTAACTTAACCCACTTGTTTTTCTCTAAGTCTTTGTAATGTTCAAAGAAATGAACCATTTGGGCCACTAAGAGTGGTGGTAGGTCATCAATTTTTTGAACATGGTGGTATAAAGTTGTTATTTTGTTGGCGGGTACTGCCACAATTTTAACGTCTGGACCCGATTCATCTGTCATTTTAAGCATGCCAATAGGTCGGCTGGGAATAACACATCCGGGGGTAAGCGGAAAGGGGGTTACCACTAAGACATCTACCGGATCACCGTCTTCCGATAACGTTTGGGGCACATACCCGTAGTTACACGGATAATACATGGGGGTAGATATGAGTCTGTCAACAAACAAAGCTCCTGTTTCTTTATCGACTTCATACTTAATAGGCGCTCCATGTGCCGGAATTTCAATCACCACATTCACTTCTACGGGGGTATGATTGCCATAACCAACAGACTTTAAGCTCATGAGGGCTCCTTAAGGATTTTGGGGGGTATATCGTAGCTAATTCTGACTATTCTATACCTAACTGTAGAAAAGTCATGACTATTCGATATTACGCTATCGAATAGTCAGCTTTTTGGCAATAAGGACAAGTGAGCCCTATTTGATACCGAACGTCTTGTTGCTCTTCAGAGGTTAAGGGTGATCGGCAGGCAAAGCACTGGACCGTAGTCGTTTCTTGTAAGGCAGAGTTAACCGCTACCCGCTCATCAAACACAAAGCACTCTTTTTCCCAATACGCGCCTCCACAGAGTTCAAAATAACGCAGTATGCCACCATCTAGCTGGTAAACTTGCTTAAATCCCAGGCTTATCATAAGAGGTGCTGCTTTTTCACACCGAATCCCACCCGTGCACACCGTGACAAACGTCTTTTCTTTAAAAACCGGGTCTAGATTGGCTACCGCTTCTGGGAAATCACGGAATGTGGCAATATTTAAATTCATCGTGTTTTTGAACATTCCTAACCGAATCTCATAGTCGTTTCGAGTGTCTAACAGAATAAAATCCCGTCCTTCATCATACCATTGCTTGAGCTCTTGGGCTGAAATACGAGGGGCAGGGGTTTCATGGGGCTTGACAGTGGGAACCCCCATCGCAATTATTTCTGCTTTGATTTTAACCAACATCCGTTTAAAGGGCTGATACTGGGAATGACTTTCTTTGTAAGGTAGCTCACCAAATTTATCACCCAACAATTGTTGATATACCCTAACTGCTTTTGCATCCCCCGCAAAAAAACAATTCACCCCTTCTGGACTCAGCAATATTGTGCCCCGCAAACCCAATTCTGTCGCTTTTTCCAGAAAAATGGTTTTTAAAGCCGGTAAATCGGTTAAAGGCAAGAATTTGTAGGCGGAAATATTGATGATATTCATGTTGTAGACCACTTAATTCACTGCGGAAATTATAACACAACAGGGCCTTGTTGCATGAATCAGACATTCTGAATGTCATGCCAGTGAAAACTGGCATCCAGTTGCCTGTAGTATATATTTTGTTAAGTCATCCCGAACGTAGCCCGTCATCCCGAGCGTAGCCCGTCATCCCGAGCGTAGCGAGGGATCTCCTTATGCCATGGAGATCCTTCGCTACGCTCAGGATGACGTGAGGGGCTCAGGATGACGTGAGGGGCTCAGGATG
>JAHFQG010000084.1:0-5073 GCA_023266415.1 Francisellaceae bacterium
CGCCCCCCTTGTTGGCAAGCAATAGCCACGGGCAAAGTCCCATGAATGCCTCGAAGATGCCCACTCAAGCTGAGCTCCCCCAACCATTCATAGTGTGACAAGTGGGTATCCGGGATTTGTTGGCTGGCTGCCAAAATACTAAGGGCAATGGGTAAATCATACTGCCCCCCTTCTTTAGGCAAATCCGCAGGGCTTAAGTTGATGGTAATATGCCGCACAGGGAATTCAAACCCACTGTTTTCAATGGCACTCCGCACCCGATCTTTACTTTCCTTGACCGCTGTTGCGGGCAAACCTACGATAGAAAACTTGGGCAACCCGTTAGATAAATGAGTTTCAATAACCACAGGCAGGGCTTGTATTCCCACCAACGCACGTGAAAAAACAGAAGAAATAGACATCAGTCATCACCATTATTATTGTTATTTAGATCACCCCAGTCTACGCCGGGGTGACAGTTTTTCTATTTATTGCGCCATAAATTCGACGGCGGCTTTCAAGTCTGCATCGGTACAAGTATTGCAAGTGCCTTTGGGGGGCATGGCTTTATATCCGTTAATAGCCCGCGACATCACGGTATCCCACCCATCGGCCAGACGGGCTTGCCAGACGGCTTTATCCCCTTTTTTAGGGGCGCCTGCCACCCCTGAAGCGTGGCATGTGGCACACACTGTATTATAAATTTTTTGGCCTGGGTTTTCTGTGGCTGCGGGAGCGGCCGCCACTACTGGTTGACCCGCGGTATCCACCACCACCTGCCCTCCACCCGGCGGGGTTAAACGTGATTCAGTGGCTTCGACCGATCTATCAATAATTTTTTCCGCAAGGCCCAAGGCCCCCGTGGAAACTAAAATCAAGCCCATCCAGAACAAAGTTATCTTTCTCACATTCTCTCCTGAATCCCTATCACCCCGCCCCATTTTACGCTATTATAGCGAGTCTTATACTCAAAACCGTTGAGTTTTGCGCCCGTAGCTCAGATGGATAGAGCGCGTCCCTCCGAAGGACGAGGCCAGGGGTTCGACTCCCTTCGGGCGCGCCAATAAACCACACAAGATAATATCACCAATCCTAACAATAATTCAGCTAAAGGGCCCAAGGTAGCTATTTGCCACTTGGCCACAATACCGTTAAAAGCCCCTGCCCCAATCATTTGTAGCCCACCCATCAAGGCCCCTGCAACCCCATTTTTAGAATCAAACCGCACCATAATACCTGCAATGCAATTAGGATAAATTAATCCTGCACCGACCATGAATAAGGTCATGGGGCCTACTACCGTCCAGACAAATACCCAATGTCCCAAGACGACTGCGCCCATCATCAGTGTGCTTGCCGCCAAAAACCCAAGACCCCATTGCATGAGCCCATGGATGGACCACCACCGACTCCAGATACTGGACAACAATGCCCCGGTTAACAATCCACCCCCGGTAAAAATAGCCAACCAACCGTTTTGAACTGGGGTTAAGCCCAGTTGTTCTTGTAAAACGAAGGGCGTTACAATGCTATAGGCCACTTCACCCGCATAAACCAAGCTCATACACAGCACATATCCAAAAAATGCTTTATCGGCCAGCACTGCCCAATAGTGCTGCCCTAAGACGCGCCAAGACAGCACATGTTGTTTTAGGTGCCGATTGGTTTCAGGTAATCCAAACGCAATGGCGATAAAAACCCCTACACCCACCAACCATAGCAGAACAAAACATTCTCGCCATCCTTGATGTTCTTGTAAATATCCCCCTATGACTTGCGCCACGATGGGCACAAACCCCATCACCATAGAGACTGCGGCAAAGGCTCGAATGAGTTGAGCACCTGAAAAAATATCTTTGGGGATAACAGGGGTAATGGCACCAGAGCAGCCAATCCCAAATCCTTGGAGCGCCCGTCCAACCCATAACATTTCGATGGAGTGAGTCATCATACAGATAAAGCTCCCTCCCACAAAAATACCGGTTCCCCACAGAGCGGCTGCCCGACGCCCCCAGTGATCTGAAACAGGGCCCCAAACAAACAAACTGAGACCAAAGCTTATCATGGCGATGATACTGGCAAATTGGATAGCTCCCTTGGAAACCGCAAAAGCCGCACTCATGGCTGGCATGGAGGGTAAATAGATATCTGCGCTTAACTGGGAAAGCACCAACAGGGAGGTAGCCAAAGACCATATAAACCAAGGATGTCGAAAAGTACCTGTTTTCACCAAAATTCACCCTTATTCTAATAGCCGCGCATCATCATAGCGATCCTAGGCGTTTCAATCAACCCTCGATTCGTGTAAGATCACCCTCTATGCGCCTCTTCATAGTACGCCCGGATGTCATATACCCGTCCATTTTTAAAATGGGCGGGGGGAAAGTTCAGACTGATCACCCCCCTCCAACACTTCATGCCACAAAGTTCGGTCTATATTGAGCCTTTTGTGGGCGCTGGGGCCATTTTTTTGAATCTGCCTCAAACAGAATGCCATATCAATGACATCAACCCTGATTTGATCAGCCTGTATAAAATCTTGAAGAAAGAAGGCGCTGAATTTATTCGGTATGCCGCTCGGTGGTTTGTTCCCAAATACAATCAGCCTTTGGCCTACTACGAATTACGTCAGTTATTTAACCAACGTCGATTGGGGCGAAAGCGGGCGGCGTTATTTTTATACTTAAACCGCCATGGTTATAACGGGTTGTGTCGATATAACCAAAAAGGAGGGTTTAATGTCCCCTTTGGGGCTTATAAAAAGCCTTACTTCCCCTCCACTGAGCTACACCGATTCTATGAGCGGCTTCAGAGTACCACGTTAACTCAAGGCCACTACCAACGGGTGATGAAAAAGGCGCCCCCTGGGAGCCTGATTTACTGTGATCCCCCCTATTGGCCACTTACCCACAGTGCACACTTCACGCAATACAGCCAAGGGGGATTTTCGTTGGAAGATCAGAAAAAACTGGCCCAATTGGCTTCTGACACTGCCTCTCGAGGCGTACATGTGATTATCAGTAACCATGATCTGCCAGCGACGCGCGCTTTATATACTTCCGCCGTGCTACACAGCTTACCTGTGATCCGAACCATCAGTTGCCAAAAACGGCAGCCGGTTATGGAGCTTTTTGCGTACTATGCTGCGCAATAAGATAATCTAATATTTGGATAATGGAAGCGTTATCGCCCCCCATCTTGGTGGTAATGAGAAAGGTGCCTGCTGAAGTATAAACCACCAAAGAAGGTACCATGGTAATTTGGAAGGCTCGAGATAAATCTTCCCCCCATTTTAAAGAACGGGATACGCCAGAAGAGGAATAGGTATCATCGAATGCCTTAGCCGCAAGCCCATTTTCAATGAAAAAATCTCTTAGTTGGGTATCACTGGAAAACAGAGTGTGTTTTTCATGAATTTCTGCAAAAACAAGGGGATCCCATTTGGCATGTCCTTTTAGCGTATCTATCATAAAATATGCTTTTGCCAAAGGACGCCAATTGGGGTGAAAAATCACGGGTACTTTCCAAAAAATCACTTTTTCGGATTTTTGAGCTACCCATTTTTGAACAGAAGGCTCAAAAGCATGGCATCGAGGGCACGCAAAACTGAAAAACTCTATTACTTGCACTTTTCCAGGGTTATCGTCCAACCACTGTTGAATAGGCGCTTGTTGTAAGAGGGTAGTTGGATATCGGGTATATTCGACCCCTTCTGTGAAGGCAGCGACCAGGGGGCTGCCCAAAAGACTTATAAGTAATACAACTAAAAAACGTAAGGATGGGTTCATTCTGACTCCCCTGCTGGACGTAGTCCTTGTATGTACGAGGCTACCGCGTCCATATCGGCCTCTGTCATGTGTTTGGCAATGTCTTGCATCATGTCACCCGGATCATTGTGGCGTTCACCTGAGCGGAATTTTTTCAGTTGATCGACAATATAGGCTGCATTTTGTCCCGCTAGGCGGGGAAAGCCCGCGGCTTCATTGCCCAAACCCGCGGGCCCATGGCAAGCGCTACAGGCGCTGACACCTGTTTCAAAATGACCCCCCCGATATAAGGCTTGGCCTGAATCCACTAACGAGGGGGATGCCATGCCCAATTTGGGGGGTTGAGTGGCAAAATAGGCCGCCATATCTGCAAAATCTTGTTCACTCATTTGAGCTACAATGCTGGCCATAACCGGCTGATTTCGGTTGCCTTGCGCACCTTTTTTGAATTCTATCAGCTGTTGAATCAAATACGATTCATGTTGCCCCGCAATATTGGGCCAAATAGGAGTAGAACTGTTGCCATCTTGGTTGTGACAAGCCGCGCAATGTGTGGTTGACAGCACTTGGCCGGCTTTAGGATTACCGGTGAGCGCTTGTGCAGACACTGCGAGCCCTAGAAGCACCCAAAACACCCTTTTCATCCGAAGCTCCCGACTATAGTAACTTAACAAACTAATGACGCAGACGCGTAAGCTATGGTACACTTTAACTTTGCGGGAGGTCAACTTGTTAGGATGCGCCATGATCTTGTTCTCCTCTCTGGAGTTTCTCAAAAGCGCTGCCGCTTTCCCCCATTTCCCGCCTGATACAGGGGTTGAAATTGCTTTTGTGGGGCGATCGAATGCAGGAAAGTCCAGTGCCATCAATGCCATTGTGGGCAAAAAAATAGCACGTACAGGAAAAGTGCCCGGACAAACTCAGTTAGCAAACTTTTTTGAGTTTCCAGACCGCAATGAGCGCTTGGTCGATTTGCCTGGTTACGGTTATGCTAAAATACCCGATGCTATCCGTCAACGCATCGAACACCTCTTACAAGATTACTTGACCATGCGATCTTGCTTAAAAGGCTTAATACTTTTAATGGATATCCGACATCCTATCAGTAGCACTGATCGCCAACTGCTCGAATTAGCCTGTGATGCCCACCGTCCAGTACACATTTTGCTCACCAAATCCGATAAAATATCGCGCGGACAAGCCCAACAAACCCTCCTTCAAGTGCGCAAAGCCACTGAGGCTTATTCTAAGGTGAGTGTACAAACATTTTCTGCGCTGAAATGGCTGGGATTGGAAGAGGCACAAAATAAGCTGGAAGCCTGGCTAA
>JAHFQG010000084.1:5117-5492 GCA_023266415.1 Francisellaceae bacterium
GGTACAAAAGCTTCTTTGACCTCAAACACCAGTTCATCGTGCACTTGCATAATCATACGGATGTCATCGGGGTGTTGGGTGCTGTAGGCATACAGTGTAATCATGGCTTTTTTAATTAGATCTGCCGCCGTGCCTTGCATGGGAGCATTAATAGCGGTCCTCTCTGCGGCTTTACGCAGCGCCATATTACGCGATCGGATGTCGGGCAAATACAGTTGTCTTCCTAACAATGTTTCCACAAATCCTTGATCGAATGCTGCTTGGCGGACTTTATCCATAAAAATTTTTACACCAGGATAGCGTTGAAAATAGTGCTCAATATACTCTTGAGCAGTTTTTCGGCTTACTTCCAGCTGTTTGGCCAATCCAAACGCG
>JAHFQG010000019.1 GCA_023266415.1 Francisellaceae bacterium
GGCAATTGCATTGTCGTTGAGGTCGGCGCGATAACCGAAACCATCGAGAATAATGAGAACAAAAGGCTTAGGACGCATGGAGCACCTCTCGGCTTATTCTATCACTTAAAGAGTGGAGGATAAACCGCAGTGACAGACAGAGTCTATTTCGGTATACTGTGGACAGTATTTTTAGTGGCATTAGTTAAATGAGTAACTTATTTTCGTTCCTGGTCTTTCATTGGTTTTTAAGTGGTTTGTTGGGTATTACCCTAGTATTATTGTTGTGGCAAGAATGGCAATCACGTGTAGCGGGCAAAATCGACGTGAGTCCGCAAGAGCTCACGGATTGGGTGAATGTACGTCATGCGGTCATTATTGATGTTCGAGAGCCCAGTGAATTTGTGACAGGGCATATCGCGGGCTCACGGCTTATCCCTTCAGGTCAACTCGAGCAATCCTTATCGCAGTTACCTAACAAAGATACCCCCATTATCATTGTATGTGCACATGGTATCCGAAGCTCCCAGTGTGCTAACAAACTTAAAAGGCTGGGCTATGAAAAAGTATTTTCGTTGGCCTCTGGGTTACAACAATGGCAAGCAGAACGCTTCCCTTTAGTGAAAGAATAAATTTAAGGAAAAAACAGCATGACAACGTCTGCCGCACCTACTTTTACCGTTCAAAGACTATATATTCGAGACAGCTCTTTCGAATCCCCCCATGTGCCTGAAATTTTTTTACAAGATTGGAAACCCGAAGTAGATGTCGATTTACAAACCAAATCTCGTCCCGTAGATCAATCCGTGTTTGAAGTGGTACTCATGTTATCCGTTACCGTTAAAAATGCCGATAAAATTGCTTTTTGTGTGGAAGCTCAACAAGCCGGTATTTTTGTGATTGATGGCTTTGAAGAAGACGCTTTTCGGCATGTGTTGGGGAGCTTATGCCCCAATATTTTATACCCCTATGCGCGTGAAATTATTTCAAGTTTAATAACTCATGGCGGTTTTCCAGCTTTGCTGCTGGCCCCCGTGAATTTTGATGCGCTGTATCGTCAACATGCTGAAAAAGCCACAGAATCACCTGAAATACAGGTTGTGGAAGAAGCGCTGAATGGCTAAATGGGCGGTTTTGGGCGCTGGGATCTGGGGTTCTGCTCTGGCACAGCACTTAACTCGACAAGGGCACTCGGTGACTTTGTGGGGGCACCGAGATAAGATTGCCTTGGTAGATATTTTACAGCCTGATGTGGATATTCTTATAGCTGTGCCCAGTCACGCTTTCCAAGAAACCATCCAAAAAATTGCCGCCGTACGAACCCCTAAACGATTGCTATGGGCTACCAAAGGGCTATCTGAACAGGGGGAATGGCTCCATCAAGTGGCTGCCCGCGTTTTTCCAGAAGCGGTTTTGGCCGTGTTATCTGGCCCCAGTTTTGCGAGAGAAGTGGCTAACAATCAACCCACCGCCGTGATGTTGGCTTGTCAAGATTTAACCGTGGCCAAAGAGTATCAACAACTATGGGCAAGTGACACTTTTCGTCCCTATATTACCGATGATATGTTAGGCGTCCAACTCGGCGGTGTGGTTAAAAATGTACTGGCCATTGCGGTGGGAATGTCAGATGGGCTCCAATATGGGGCCAATGCCCGCAGTGCGCTCATTACTCGTGGCTTGGCTGAAATGATGCGTTTAGGGGAAGCGGTGGGTGCGCGTGCTGAAACGCTTATTGGTTTATCTGGTTTAGGCGACTTGATATTAACCGCCACCGATAACGAATCACGTAATCGACGCTTTGGGGTGTTTTTGGGGCAAGGTTTAACGGTTGAAGCGGCTTGCCTCCAAGTCAAACAAGTGGTGGAGGGGATATATGCAGCCAGACTCCTGACCCACTGGGCCCACCGGTATCAGATTGATATGCCCATTACCGAGCAAGTCCATGCGATACTTAGGGGGGATACCTCTCCAAAGCAGGCGGGTATAGAGTTGTTGATGCGGCCTTTGTAAACAACCAATCTTATTCCTAACCATGTTCTGTATAATAATCTAAAACCTGATGGGGTTCTTGCTCTGTTCGAACCTCGTTTTCTGTCAAGGATATTTTATAGGCAGTCCCTGCTTTCCCAGGTCGCAGAATAGGTTGTGTTTGCCAATACACGGAACCAGCCAATTGAATTTGGGGTGCTCGAAGGGTAATGCTTCTGGGGGTGAGTGTGATACTGCTGTTGGCTAAGGTAATCGTTAACTTTTCTTTGGCCTGAAAAACTGCTGTTTTAGCTTTAAGCTGAATAGAGTGCGCCTCCCATATCCCCGATTGCATTTTCCATCGATATTGAGCTGCGTTAGTATGCCAAGTTTGAATGAATGAATGCCATTTCTCTGTAAAATGATGGGTGAGCGAATGGCTTTTTTGGTAAATCGTATTGCCTTGAAGACTGCTTTTCTCAATATCTTCTGTCATTTCTGTCGCTTCTAATGCCCAAGTATCAACGCGCCACTGATGTTGAGTGCTGATCGTGGTACTTTGTTGACTGACAGAGGTGAGTGAAAAAGCTTCTATACCAAATTGCGTCGTATTGCTCCAGATAATACCCCCTTTGGGGTGCATGATTTCAAATCGATGAGCAGGCCCTTCGTTACAAGCAATATGTAATTTTGGGCCCAATTGCCAACGGTAAGTATTTTGGGCGTGATGGGTGTTTTTGTTGGGAAAATAACCTACGATGAGGGGGGTTGTCGGATTTTTGTCTAAAAACCCCACCAACACGCGTCGAGTGGTTTGTCCAGGCAGTTGGTAGCCTGCTTTTTTGGCATGATAGGGGCTTAATTCTGGAAAAGCGGTGGTTCGATGATCTCCATGACAAGGTAGAGAGTACCAGGTAAGATAAGATAAACCCAGTTTATTTAAGGCTGAGTGATTTTCAAGGTGTAATTGTGCTTCAGCGAACAGCGGGGGAGGTGGGGGTAGGAGAGGTGGTAGAACCAATGGTTCGGGTGAGAAAAGATGGAGGACGCCTTCCTTCCAACACCATTGTAAGGCACAAGCACGGATAAAATAGCGCATATAAGCCCCATAATCCCAGGTATCACTTTGATAAAAAAAGGGATATAGGGGGCCAGAGGTATGGAGACCAGATAAAGCATAGGGCGCTATTAAATGGACCAAGATATCGTGAGCACTTTGTTGGTAATATACCTGGCTTTGTCTCTTTCGACAAATCCCTTTTAAGGGCTCTTCTAACCAAAATTGCCACAGTGGTCCATGTGCATTGGGTTTCCACATTGTTTTATACAATATGCCAGAAAAAGGCACAGCGCTATTTTCTAACCACATTTTTTGAAGGAGAATGGGGGGAGAATCAGCCTCACAAGTAACTACAAAATGTCCCCAATCACCGATTGCGGGGGTTAAGTCTAGATGGATAACGCGATATTTACATTGTTTGCCGCAAAGATAAATCATACAAGTATTTTTTGTTATGGATACACATCTCTCATTTTAGAACTATAACATAGTTCCAATAGCCGTTGGAATGCCACGCGATTCTTGCGCCACTTGTTGTGTTTTTTCCCAATTAAGTTCAAAAGGATTATCTCCGGTTAATAGAGAGATAGCACGAGCAATGGCAATGAGTTGGCTGTTGGCATCTTGTCGGTGATCGGATAAAGGTTCATGCGCTTCTAAGTAAACCGTATTGCCGTCCAAGGCTACTTTAAACGATTCATGAATGATGCGTACAAAAGTACCAATCGGGACTTCTTCAAACAAAATTTTAATGTCTTTATCCCAAAGACGCATACAGCCATGGCTGGAGCGTTGGCCAATGCTGTGAGCTGTCAAAGTGCCGTGGATCAGGTACCCAGGGGCACTGAGTTTTAACGCATATTTTCCTAAAGGGTTTCTGGGGCCAGGGCGGATGATTTTAGGGAGGGGGTTTCCTTCAGCAGCACTGGCAGCTCGGATGGAGGTGGGAACATGCCAAGTAGGGTTTTTGACTTTTTCAATGACAGTGGCGGTGGTGATAGGGGTGCCCCAGCCTTCAATTCCAATGCTGATGGGGTAAGTTTGAACCTCATTGGGAGGGTAGTAATACAGGCGCATCTCAGCCAGGTTGATCACAATGCCTTTTTGGGGTGCAGAAGGTAGGATAAATAGGGCGGGGATGGTGAGTTCGTCATAAGAATTGAGTTCCCAAGGGTCATCAATGTGTGGGTTGGCTTGCATCATCTCTTCCAGCCCAATATCGTGCTCTTGACCGACTTCCACTAAGGTTTCGGCATCGTCAGCGTAGGTCGTATAGATTTTTCCAACCATTTGGGTATAAGCCGTTCGGTCGAAGGTCAGTGCATTCCCTTGGGTATGAACTATGACCAACCACGCGACTATCCAATACATTTTTTGCACAGCACCAAATCCTTATTTTTCGGGAAGATACTACACTAACTATATACCGAGTCTACAGAGTTGTTTCATGTTTCGAAAAACGACAGTTGACAGTAAGCCAGGTCAAGTGAGCCTCAATATCTCTCAAGATGGGATTTCTGTCGCGTATATCCACAAAACGGGGATTGGATTGCCTCTTTTACAGTATGCACAGTTTTTCAAAACGCAAAAATCGTCTGAAAATAAGGAAAAATTACAACAGTGGGTGAATGAGCATCAGTTGGCAGAGACCAAGACAGTGTGTGTGTTATCTCCCCAACAATATGAGTTATTTTTGATTGAAGAACCAAATACACAGGAGAAAGATTTATTAGCGGCTGTTCGTTGGAAAATGAAGGATTACCTCAGCTATCCGATGGAGGAAGCCATTGTGGATTACTTGCCTCTGCCAGGTAAAACAGAAGACATAAAGGGCGGGGTGGGATACGCCGTGGTGGTGAAGAAAACCATTGTAGACGAAGTTGTTCAGATAACTAATCAGGCCGGACTTTCTGTGGTGTCAGTCGATATCGCTGAATTGGCTTTACGAAATGTGGCTCTGTTATTCAAAGAAAATTCAGAAGGGGTCCTGTTTATTCGACTCTCTTCTCAGGGAAGCCAAATCTTGGTTATCAAAAAAAGCACCATTCATCTCATGCGACAAGTGGATATCAACAGTCGGTTTTTGTTCGAAGCAGAGGGTAACACAGATATTTTAAAACAAAAGTTAATCTCGGAATTGGTGGTGGAGATACAGCGTTCATTAGAATACTGTGTTTCTAACTTAAAACAAAGTGGGGTGAGACACATCGTGTTGGCTCCCACCAATGAAAAAAATGTGGTGGTCAAAGAGGAACTAAAAAAGGAATTTGGCGCCAATGTGAGCATTATGACATTAAAAGATTTTGTTCAGCATAAAGAAAATCTTGATTTGTTGGAACAAAACAAATGTTTGTTCGCAATCGGTGGCGCTTTAAGATAAAGAGACTGGCGTATGTTGGTACAAATCATTAATTTATATCGAGATTCGGTGGATGCCGAACCAGAGCTGTCTTTTGTCAGAATGTTACAGATTTTGGGTGTCTTTTTTGTTATTTTGCTGATTTACTACGGAGTGTATTGCTTTTTTTCAACCAAAAAGTTGGATGAAGAAACTTTGTTGAGAAATCAAAGCGCTGCACTTATTAAAATTGTGGCATCCAAAAAATCATTGGTATCCAGTGACACAGTCAGAGGTACCCTTCAAAAATATATAGATGAGTTGGTCAACAAAAAGACGGAAAAAACCGAAACCATTGAATTGTTAAAACAGCAAGGATTGGATAAATCAATCGGGTTTTCATTGTACTTAACAGCCCTTTCTGAAAAACACGTGACAAACACTTGGTATACACAAATTAATGTCGACAAAAATGGGAATAGTATTGCATTATCTGGAAAATCTTTAAACAGTCAGTTGGTCCCCAATATTTTCAGTGCACTGCGTGGCACAGAAGCTTTTCACGGAAAATCCTTTCAAAATATTTTAATCATGCAAGATCTTCCAGGGCAACCTACGGTAACTTTTGTGGCCCAGACGGATGGCACCATCGTGTTAGATCAAAGAAAAAAAAGTTCTCCAACTAACAAAAACAAATCAGGGGGCAAGCCATGAAGCTCTTCGATCAAGTCAACTATTGGGTCAATCATCGTTCCGATAAAGAACGACTCATCATGCTTATGATTGGCTTTTTAATCATTTTCTTTCTATGGGATGCCGGATTGTACACCAAAAAATCGGTAGAAACTAAAAAAACCACCACCAAAATTTTAGCTATGAAAAAGGAAATCACCAACAATAGACTCACTTTAATGAATATTTTAAAGCAAATTCAGAGTGATCCACTGAACAGCCTCAATACCCAAAAAGACCAATTAATCGAACAAATTCAAGTGCTTGATGAACAAATTAAACAATTAACATCCAATTTGGTCTCTCCTAACGAAATGGTAACCGTGCTTAAAACGCTGTTGGAACATGCCAAAGGGCTGGAATTGATTGAAATTAAAAGTTTGCAAGTTAATGAACTAACTCTTTCTGCTCCTAAGAAAGAAGAGGCCGTTAAATCGACCACAACCGGTAAGAAAGCCCCGATTGTCGAAAATACACCTAAAATAAAACTATACCAACATGGACTCAGTTTGGTTTTTTCAGGAAATTTCGAAGATATAGTTCGTTATCTAAATGATATTGAGGGTATTAAGAAAAAAATTGTGTGGAACAGCATGCATTATACAGTGACGAACTACCCGTTGGCAGAAATTACCTTGGTGGTGACCACCATCAGTGACAAACGGGGGTTTATCGGTGTGTAAACGACTGGCTTTCTTTGTATGGGTTTGTTTGCAGAGTGTGGCGGTTCAAGCGAGGATGGTAGATCCCACTGAACCGCCCGCAGAATACGTGGATCAAATGGAGGCTGTAAAGAGTATTCAATCAACTGACAAAAAAGATGCGATAGTGGCAAAAGGAGGGCTACACGTTACCTCTATTCTGGTTTCAGAGGACCGAAAGGTTGCCGTTATTAACGGGGAAATGAAAGTTGAAGGAGATTTTGTTGGGGCCTTTCAGGTGGTCAAAATAGAGGAATATCGGGTGGAACTGAAAAACAAGGATGGAATACAGTGGCTTTTATTGGGAGATCCAACCCTACAATCGGCCATACAACCCGGGAGTGTTCCATGAAGATCTGTGTCATACCAGCGCAAACTGGCATCCAGTCCAAAAGACAGGCTCCTCGTTGGCATGACAGCATAAAATGGCTGGGATTAAGTTGCCTAATGGCCTTCTTATCTGGATGTTATGTCACTCAACCAGGTGAACCGACCACCCTTCAGCAAGGACGATTAAATCTAGAAGAAGGTATTTTGTCGGCTGAACAATACCGCGATCCCATTGTGAACCCTGCTTTAACTCAAATGCTGACCCAAAATAACTATAACCCTACGGTGATACAGGACGACGATAAACGGTTTAACATTACGGTCACCGCTGCACCAGCTCGTAATTTTTTTATGGAGTTGGTGGCAGGGACCCCCTATAACATGGTGGTTCATCCGGATGTCGCAGGCAACATCAGTCTGGATTTGAACAATGTTTCCGTCAAAGAAGTGTTGGAGGCAGTTCGTAATGTATATGGATATGAATATAAAGAAACGGCCATTGGGTTTGAAGTGTTTCCGGTCCAACTACAAACTAAGATTTATACCCTAGATTACCTCTTTATGACGCGTACAGGTGGATCAAGCTTGGATGTGAATTCTTCTACCTTAACGGCGGCTACCTCTGGAGGTAGTAGTAGCAGTAGTAGTAGCAGTTCTGAGGGGGCAAAAAGTTCTAGCTCAGTATCAACCCAATCTACCCAAAATATTTGGGATGAAGTCACCAAGATGTTAACAGAAATGGTGGGTAAAGATTTAGGACAGAAAGTATCAGCAAGTCCGCAATCGGGCGTGGTGGTGGTGAGAGCCATGCCACAAGAGTTACGAAAAATTGAAGAGTTTTTAGTTAAGATACAAAACTCACTTAACCGGCAGGTGATATTAGAAGCTAAAGTACTTGAGGTTTCCCTTACAGATGCGACGCAACAAGGCATTAACTGGGGGGCTTTTGTGGGACGAACCTCCATGGCTCAAATTGGGGGGGGCTCCATGTTGAGTGGAACAGGGATTAGTTCCGCGACAACCACCTCTAACACAGCGGGGGATACAGCGAGTGTGAAACCTCATGCCTACTCTGTACCTAATATTGGCAGTACTTCCTTGTTTGGGGGTATTTTTTCAGCCACAGTGGATATGGGCAGTTTTTCAACGTTAATGGATTTTTTAAATTCACAAGGCAATGTTCAAGTATTGTCTAGTCCTAGAGTCTCTACGTTAAACAATCAAAAAGCCATTATTAAGATAGGCACAGATGCTTATTTTGTCACCAATGTGGCCAGCAATACAAGTACTTCTGGGGGGGGAAACACCACCAGCTCGAGTATCACTTTGCAGCCATTTTTTTCTGGGATTGCGTTGGATGTGACGCCTTTTGTTGATGACAGCGAGGGGATTACGTTACATGTGCATCCCAGTATTACCACCGTAACAGAAGTGAGTAAAACCATCGTGGTGAATGGTGAAAATCAGATATTGCCCTTAGCTCAAAGCGTAATACGTGAATCAGACAGCGTGGTTCGAGCACAATCGGGTCAAATTGTGGTGATTGGGGGGCTCATGAAAAATGAGACTACGGAAGTGTCTGTGAGTGTGCCGTTGGTAGACAAAATACCATTTTTTGGAAATTTGTTTCGTCAGAAAAAGCAAGAAAAGCTGAAAAGTGAGTTGGTCATATTAATTCGCTCTCAAGTGATCTCTGCCGATAATTTGGCGGATATTTTGCGAGATACCAAGGGTCGACTTAACAAAGTGGATCGCGGTTTTTACGATGGGCCCAAAGTGGAAATATTTGGGAGTGAACGGGAAGTTGAGAGACTACCTTAGGAGATAAGACCATGTATGAAACGTATTTTTCTTTAAAAGAGGCGCCTTTTTCGTTAAAGGCGGATGCGAATTATTTTGTCAACTTACAAAGTCATTTGGAAGCCCTCAAGATACTTTTATTGGGCTTGGCACACGCGGAAGGATTTATGAAAATCACCGGCGAAGTTGGCTCTGGAAAAACATTTTTATGCAATAAACTCAGAAAAACGTTGAATGCTCAATATGTCACCATTTATCTCAATACCCCTTGTCTCAATGACATGGATTTGCTTTACAACTTAGCTCGGGTATTAAAGTTTGAATCTTACCGAGACTTCCCCAAACATCGGTTAATGGAGAAAATAGCCAGTATACTAACCCAGCTGAAGGCAGAGGGCAAAAGAGTCTTGTTTTTGGTGGATGAAGCTCAAGCAATGGATGAGAGCGCTTTGGAAGCTTTCAGACTCATGAATTATTATTACAGTGAAAGTGAAGGATTGTTTGACGCTATTTTGTTTGGACAGCCCGAATTGAATTTTAAATTGGCACATCCCATGCTCCGCTCTCTCTCTCAGAGAATGATCTTTTCGTATGAGTTAGAACCCTTAAATCTTAAAGGTCTGTTGCACTATCTCCGGGTTCGCCTCAGAACCGCTGGATTTTTTGGTAAACTGCCTTTTTCCCCCGCCGCCCTCCTATATCTTTATAAGAAAAGCCAAGGGGTGCCTCGTGTCGTGAATATTTTGTGCCATAAAGCATTGCTGGCAGCGTATCGGGATAAAAAGAGGCAAGCCGATTTTCAATGTATGCAAGAAGCTGTGACTACCTCTCCTCAGCCTCCCTCATTTTTTCGTCATAAGAGCTTTGGAAAAAAACTCTTGTGGAATGGGGCGGCGATTGCTTTAGGGGGGCTCGGTGTTTATTTGTCCCCCTTAGTGTCAACAGGATTGTAATGATGGATCAGAAAGTCATAAAGATTAATCAAAAAAAACTCAAAAATCTTGAGAAAGATTTCTTTATAAACTATGGCTTTTATTCTCAGTTTTCACATGTCATTTTTCAAAAAAAAGACCCGCAAGAAGAGATAGATTTTTTGATTTCTAAAATAAACAGCAAAAACCCTCGGGTAGATAAGCAACTGAAAAGAATTTCTTATCCCCTGGTCCTATTCGGGTGTCTTTCGTTGGGGTTAAGCGGGTATTGGCTGATATCTAATCTGTATGTGCCTGCTCACATGCCCGCTGTTTTTCCAGATGCCCTCCCCCCAGCTTCCCCAACTATGACCACCATACCCATTGAACATTGGGTTGAGAAAGGCTTGCCTGTGTATCAGGCCATGACGTTGTGGTCAGAGGCTTGGCAAGATTGGAAAAAGCACTTTGAAACCATATCTTTGTTAGACGACACAGTAGATATGTTGGCTGATAATAAAGACGACTTTTTTTCGTTTATGTTGAATGAAGAGATTTCAGATGCGTGGATGGGGATCCATACCCCTTTTAAACCCATGGTGGTGGCCAAAGTAGAAGCCCCCGATCTGGCAGCGTTGCAGATAACACCGCCCCCTGCCGCTCCAATTCTTTCCCAGGTACCTCCTGTGGCCCAAGTACCTCCTGTGGCCCAAGTGCCTGTCGTCATCCCCCAAGTGGTCAAACGGTTGGTACATACGATGGACCAAGAAGAGACACGCATTCAACAAATAGAGACTTTACGACATCGGGGAGATCTCCTGGGTGCCATTGCCAAAGCTCGAAAATTATATCAAGAATATCCCACGTCCATTCCTATTGTCGCGCAATTGAGTCGTTTATATTTAGACAGCAATCAAACTGACTCTTTTCAAAAGCTATGGGGACAACTGGATGAACAGGTTCTGGCCGCGTTTGAAATAAAATTATTGGAAGCCCGATTTTATTTGTTGGAAGAAGAACCTAAATTAGCCTTGGCTGTTTTGAATAATATGTCCATGGTAGGGTTTAATCCCCTCTATTTTGGCTTGTTAGCCGCAACTTATCAAAAATTAGGTCAACACGATAAAGCCGTAGAGGTTTATTGGGATATTGTGCAACGACACCCTGAAGATGGTCAATCTTGGGCAGGGCTCTCGGTTTCACTCGAGGCCATTCGCGATAAACCAAACGCCATTTTAGGGTATCGCAGAGCTTTACATTACCCACTCAACGCTGAATTAAGACAATATGTAGAATCACGATTATCCTCGTTAGATCGGTAGGCCATCATGTTAAAAAGGACCCCCCTAGGGGAGCTGTTGTTAGCCGATAAAATCATCACCCAAGAACAGTTGGATACCGCTCTTGATAAACAAGAAAAGACGGGCAAAAAACTCCCCGAGGTGTTAATGGACTTGGGGTATGTTAAGGAAGATGTCTTACTCAATACCATCGCCAAACAATTGCATGTCCCCTTCCTAAAATTAAGCCAGTTTCAGTTAAAACCCGAACTCATTCGCACCTTGCCTGAAGCACTTGCACGACAGTTTAAAGCCATTCCTCTCGAAAAATTGCAAGACAGTTATCTGGTGGCCATGGTGGATCCCTCTGATTTGGTGGCCAATGACGAAATATCTCGTCGGCTTCAAAGCCCCATTCGAGTTGCCTTGGTGCGAGAAATAGAATTAATGAACTTGATGGATCAGTTGTATCGCCGTACCGATGAAATTTCAAATTTAGCAAGCCAATTAGCTTCTGATATAGAAGTGAATGCGGCCAATGAGCCCGATACGGCTGAACCTTCTAAAGTAGAGGATGCTGAAGTTGCTTCCCCCGTTATCAAATTGCTTGAATCTATTTTTGAAGATGCCGATCAGATTGGAGCCTCTGATATCCATATCGAACCCGGCCGGGATTCGCTGCGCATCCGTATGCGAATCGACGGATTGCTCCATGAAACCATCATGGATAAAAAATCTATCGCACCTGCCATGGTATTACGTATCAAATTGATGTCTCGACTCAATATTTCAGAAAAAAGGTTACCTCAAGACGGCCGATTCAGCATGAAAATACGCGGAAAAACCATCGATGTTCGGGTATCCACCATGCCCACTAACTATGGGGAATCCGTGGTTATGCGTCTTTTAGATCAGTCCCATGGCCTTTTAAAAATCAGTAATCTGGGATTAAGTGCCAAAAACATGCAAAAGCTGTTATTCCATATTTCCAGACCTCATGGAATGATATTAGTCACTGGTCCAACTGGGAGTGGGAAATCCACCACCTTGTATGCTTGCCTTAATGAACTGAATACCCCAGAGCGTAAAATTATTACCGTTGAAGATCCCATAGAATTCACCATCCCCCGGATTAACCAAGTGCAAGTCCAATCCAAAATAGGATTGGACTTTTCAATTGTCTTAAGATCTTGCTTGCGGCAAGATCCAGACATCATCATGCTGGGGGAAATAAGAGATGAGGAAACCGCTGCGATTGCGTTACGCGCTGCTCTAACAGGTCACTTAGTCTTCAGTACCCTCCATACCAATGACGCGATTGCAGCCCCCACTCGCTTGGTCAATATGGGCGTAGAGCCCTATTTAGTGGCAGGAACCGTCAGACTTGTGATTGCCCAACGGTTGATACGACGGATATGTCATGACTGCAAAAGTGAATATATCCCAGAATCTCAAGAAAGAGATTGGTTAAATATTATTTATAAGGCTGACACATCTTCTTTTAAATTTTTCAGAGGACGTGGTTGTGCCCACTGTAACAAAACAGGATACCATGGTCGTATGGCAGTGCATGAATTTTTGGAATTGAGTGAAAACATGTCAGATGCGTTAAAACGAGGCGATACCGAAGCTTTTTCAAAGATAGCGCGCACCAATCCTGATTATGTCAATTTGGTTCAAGCTGCCTTTAATGAAGCCGTGGCTGGAACCAGTACCGTTGATGAGGTACTTCGCATGGCAACAGAGTTGTCATTAGAATCCAAGGGTAACGTATGACCAATTACAGATATCGCGCTAAAGATGTGAAGGGCAAAGTACTGGTTGGTAATCTGGAGGCTTCCTCCGAAACAGGGGTGGTTCAAGAGCTCAATAAAATGAATCTTGTTCCGATGATGATTGAAGAAGCCTACGCAGACATGACAGTGTCTGAATTTGTCAGTGTAGCCCTGCGAATTGGAAAGCCAACTGACCAGGATTTAATCGTGTTTGCTCGGCAAATGCATACCATGGCCAAAGCTGGCGTGGCGGTGATCAAAAGTATCACTGTGGTGGCAGGTTCAAGTCACAGTGAGGGGTTGAAAAAAGCCTTATTCGGGGTGGTTGAACACTTACAAGCTGGAAATTCATTATCCAGCTCTTTTCAACGCTTTCCAAAGGTTTTTAGTCCTATTATGGTCTCTATGATTGGGGTGGGAGAAAGCACAGGGGCTTTAGAAGAGGCTTTTTTGCAAATTGCTCATTATCTAGAAACAGATTCAGAAACACGCAAACAAATTAAAAGTGCAACGCGATATCCTATTATCGTCTTAAGCGCTGTTTTTATGGCCATTATGGTTATTAATATCTTTGTGGTCCCCTCTTTTAAAGGGTTTTTTAGTAAATTTGGTTCTGAATTACCCCTCCCTACCAGAATTTTAATGGCAACATCTGATTTTTGTTTGAATTATTGGCCCCATATGCTTATAGGAATTGTGGGATCTATTATCGGGCTGATGCTCTATATTCGATCGGAAAACGGGGGGATTGTGTGGGATCGGTTCATTTTAAAGGTTCCCATTATTGGTCCCATTCTAGAAAAAGCCTTGCTGGCACGTTTTGCCAGGTCTTTTTCCATGACCATGAAAGCAGGGGTGCCTTTGCTCCAAGCCTTATCGGTTATTTCTAATGCAGTGGGGAATCGCTATATCACCACTTGTATTATGATGATACGGGCTAACTTGGAGCATGGGATGCCTCTCATTCAGGCAGCTAAAGAGAGCCAAATGTTTACCCCCTTAGTGCTGCAAATGCTCAATATTGGGGATGAGACCGGAGAAATAGACAGCATGCTAACTCAGGTCGCTGGATACTATGAGGGAGAAGTGGCCTATGATTTGCGTAAATTGTCCGACTCCATCGAGCCTATCCTGATTATCTTCATTGCGATTACTGTACTGATCTTGGCTTTGGGGGTCTTTTTACCCATGTGGGATCTATCCAGTGTTGCTTTGAAAAAGATGAAACATTAATTTTTATGCATTTTTTTGTCTAAATGACAAAAACTATATTAGA
>JAHFQG010000085.1 GCA_023266415.1 Francisellaceae bacterium
TGTGTGACATGGTGATGGATCCAGAAATCGACACTGTGGTAGCCGCCATTGTCGGCTCAGCTGGGTTATTACCTACCTTAGCGGCCGCTAAAGCAGGTAAAACAATTTTATTGGCCAACAAAGAAGCCTTAGTCGTGGCCGGCCATTTTTTCATGGAAGCGGTTCAAGTGTCTCACGCCACCTTGTGCCCTGTTGACAGTGAACACAATGCCATCTGGCAATGTATGCCCGATACCTTTATAAGCGGGGTATGTCCGCCCTCTGTGCGAAAAGTTATTTTAACCGCATCGGGCGGCCCATTTCGTACTTGGACTTTAGCAGAAATGCATGCAGCAACGCCTCAGCAAGCCATATCACACCCCAATTGGCGGATGGGCCCTAAAATATCGGTCGATTCAGCCACCTTGGTCAATAAAGGCCTAGAGTGGATAGAAGCTTGTTGGTTGTTTGGCTTAAATGAATCCAAATTAGAGATACTCATCCATCCCCAAAGCCTCATTCATTCCATGGTTGAAATGAGCGACAGCTCTATTTTGGCACAATTGGGCCCCTCTGATATGCGGGTGGCCATTGCCTATGCTTTGGGTGGGGAAGATCGCATCAGCAGTGGAGTGGCCTCCCTCGATTGGACCCAAGTGGCTTCTTTAAGCTTTGAAGCCCCCGACGAACAACGCTTCCCTGCCCTGAAGCTGGTGAAAGAGGCGTTTAAAACCGCCCCCCACATGCCCTGTATTTTGAATGCCGCCAATGAAGTGGCTGTAAACGCTTTTTTAAAAGGGCATATTGGCTTTTTAGACATTTATGCCACCCTAGAAGCCATGCTATCACACGATTTTGGTCGTACTTTTACCTCAGTGGCAGATTTATTGGATTTAGATCAACGCGTCCGCAAACAAAGTAGTTTGTATGCGGGTTTGGAACAGGTATACTAGAGGGCTTATTCTGGTAAGAAGTGTTATGCGTACAGTATTATCATTGTTAGTTGGCCTACTATTTTCTATGCCTGTCTGGGCTTTTGAACCTTTTGTGGTATCTGATATCCACATCGAAGGTCTCGATCACCTCAGCGAAGGCACCGTTCTCAATTATCTGCCCGTCAAAGTGGGCGATACCGTCCATGAATCCCAGACCCCTGCCATCGTCAAAGCCCTCTTCAAAACCGGTTTTTTTGAAAACATTCAACTCAGTCGGGAAGGCGATACCCTCGTGGTGGTGGTCCAAGAAAGACCTACCATCAGTCATATCACCCTGCTGGGCAATCGAGACCTCAAAACCGACGATCTAATGAAAAACTTACGATCAGTCGGATTGGTCGAAGGCCGTATCTTCGACAAAGTCATGCTGTCTGAGGTCCAACAAGAACTTCAACGCCAATACTTCAGCCGTGGAAAATATGCCGTCACAGTAGACATTGAAACCAAACCTGAATCCCGCAATCGCGTGGCCCTCACCCTTCGTATTCATGAGGGAAAACCTGCAAAAATTCGTGAAATCAATATTGTGGGGAACCACGCCTTTTCCGAAAGCTTCTTGCGCCAACAAATGCAACTGTCTTCCACCCATTGGCTCAGCTGGTTTACCAAAGACGACCAATACGCCAAACAAAAACTGTCGGGTGACCGCGAAACTCTTCGCTCTTACTACCTCGATCGAGGATATCTTAATTTTCAGCTCGATTCCACCCAAGTGGCCATGACCCCCAACAAACAAGATATTTATATTACCCTCAATATCCTAGAGGGTGACATCTATACTCTCAAAGACATTCAGTTTAAAGGGGAATTGCTGTTACCCGAAAAAGAACTTCGGGCTTTGTTGAGCATTCATTCAGGCGAAATCTTTTCAAGAAGCAAGGTAACCGACTCTATTGCAGCTATGACCGATCGCCTCGGAGAAATGGGATACGCCTTCGCCAACATCCTGGTCGACCCCAATATCCAACCCGATACCCATACTGTCTCCCTCATTTTCACCCTCGAACCTGGCCATCGGTATTATGTCCGCCAAGTCCGTTTTGTGGGTAACGTCAAAACCGAAGATCGCGTGTTGCGTCGCGAGGTATCCCAGTTTGAAGGGGCCGTCATCTCCAGCAAACAAGTGAAAGAATCCCAAACTCGCCTCAATCGCACTGGCTATTTCAGCGACGTCCAAGTTGATGTTCGCCCTGTTTCTGGTATTACCGACCAAGTGGATGTCATTTATACCGTCAAAGAAGCTTCCTCTGGTCAACTCAGTGGCAGCGTAGGGTACTCTGACTTAGATGGCCTATTGTTCCAATTTAGCGTCAGTAACCGTAATTTTGTGGGAACCGGAAACAATGTGGACTTCGTATTTAACCGCAGCCACTCTTCCACCACCTACAGTGTCGGCTATCTAAACCCTTATTATACCGCCCATGGCGTTAGCCGCGGGTTCCACCTCTTTTTTAACGAAACCGATCTGTCCAATACCACCAAAATTGCCAATTATGCCACCAACAACTTAGGTGGAAACCTAGAATATGGTGTCCCCCTAGGCAGCTTGATCCGCCTCAATCTGGGTTTAGGGTACAACCATACCCTATTGGCCGTGAATACCCAAACGGCGCCTGGTGAAATTATTGGCTTTGTGGACGAACATGGTAAACGCTACCAAGAAATCGATGCCAGCCTGAGCTGGGTATACAATTCGCTCGATCGCTACGTCTTCCCCGAATCGGGTTTTCGACTCAGCACTGGGGGTATGGCCTCCATTCCCAGCGCCGATTTGCAATATTATCGCCTCAATGCCGAAACTCAACTGTTTCGGCCCCTGTTTTACGACTTTCTCTTTTTCTCACAAGCTTCTGTGGGCTATGGCAACGGCTATGGCAAAACCAATGCCTTGCCCTTCTTCAAAAACTTTTTTTCGGGCGGTGCACGCAGCATACGAGGTTATGGTGAAAGCTCTTTGGGTCCCCGAGATGCCTTTGGTGCCCCTTTGGGCGGTAACTTTAAAGTAGAAGGAAGCACCGGTATCGTGCTCCCTAACTTTATTTCGCCTGAAACCAAATCTGTGCGCACCCAAGTGTTTTTGGATGTGGGACAAGTGTTTGATACACGGGATTATAAACGAGTGGCCAATGGCACCACTGTGTCTGTTGTCAATCCCGCCGGTTTGCGTCTCTCCAGTGGGGTATCCGTCACCTGGATGTCGCCTTTAGCTCCCTTGGTGTTCAGTTATGCTATACCGCTCAATGACAAACCGGGCGATAACATACAACGTTTTAGCTTTACTTTTGGTACATTCTTTTAATGAGGATAAAAATGAGGATACAATACAAACCAGATCACCAACCCAGCATTCGACATTGTCACCCCAGCATCCGACATCGTCACCCCAGCATCCGACATCGTCACCCCAGCATCCGACATCGTCACCCCAGCGTAGGCTGGGGTCCAGTCCGAGCACTAAAATCACTTGTGTTGGCTGTCCTGTGCGTACTATCCTTTTCTGCCAAAGCAGATGAATTAAAAATTGGCGTGATAGACGTGCGTAGCATCATCAGTACGTCCAAACAGGCCCAAGCTGTGTCAGAAAAACTGCAAAAAGAATTCGCGCCACGCGAAAAAGACATTGCAGCAGCTGATAAAGCTTTTCAAGAAAAAGCCGACAAATTCAAACGAGACAGTGCTGTCATGAGCGAATCCGAACGCACCAACTTCGAACGTGATATGCTGAACATGCAGCGCGAACTTCAACGCAAACAAGCCGAGTTTCGAGAAGACACTTCCGTGCGTCAACAACAAGAAATGCAACAATTTCTGGAAAAAGTCAAAACTGCTGTCAATTCCGTGGCTGAAAAAGACAAAATGGATCTCATCATCCACAGCGATGCCGTGCCCTACGCCAAAGAAAAGCTGGATATCACCCAAAAAGTCGTCCGTGCTTTGGATGCGGGTTAATGAAGGCCTTTTCTATTACATTGAGTGAGTTGGCCAACCAGTTTCGACTGATCCTAGTGGGAGATCCCACCCGTCTCATCACGGGTGTCTCCACCCTCGAAAAAGCCACCCCAAACGATATCTCCTTTTTCGCCCATGAAAAATATGGCGAGGCCTTAAAAAATACTCAGTCCGGGGCCGTTATTCTTACCCCCGAACAGGCCAATTTATGTCCCACCAATGCCCTCATCACCCCCAATCCCAAATGGGCCTTGATGCAACTTTTGCAACATTTTTCTCCCCCTAAAGTCTTTGCCAGAGGCATTCACCCAACGGCTGTCATTCAAGAAGAGGCCACCATCGACCCTTCCGCCTCCATTGGTCCCTATGTTGTCATTGGCAAAAGCCAAATTGGTCCCGATGTGGTGATAGAAGCCCATTGTGTCATTGGGGATGACTGCATGATTGGCCGTAAAACTCACCTCAAACCTCGCGTTACTCTATACGATGATGTCACTATCGGAGAGTACGGACTCATCCAGAGTGGCGTTGTGTTGGGCGCCGATGGCTTCGGATTTGTGCAAGGCAGCAACGGATGGGAAAAAATTCCCCAAATTGGCGGGCTACATATCGGTAACCGAGTCGATATCGGTGCCAATACCACCCTCGATCGCGGAGCCTTAGCCCCCACCACCGTGGGTGATGGCGTTATCCTCGATAACCTCATTCAAGTGGGCCACAATGTGGATATCGGTGATCAAACCGCTATCGCTGCTTGTACCGCCATCGCTGGCAGCACCAAAATTGGAAAACGCTGCATGATAGGAGGAAGCTCTATGCTCTCTGGCCATATCTATCTCGCTGACGACGTACACTTGGCGGGAGGAACAGGCGTTGCCAACAGCATCAAAGAAAAAGGGGTGTATGCCTCTGGGCTCAGCGCACGTCCTTACGAACAATGGCGTCGTAACTTGGCCCGATTCCACCACCTAGATGAGTTGTGGAAGCGGGTTAAAAAGCTTGAAAAAGAATCCAGTGAGAAATCGAAAATAGGGTAGAAACATGAAAGATACAATGGATATTAATGATGTCATGCGGTTGCTGCCGCATCGTTATCCCTTCCTACTCATTGATAAAGTCATTGAGTATAACGATGGGAAATCCTTGATAGCAGTGAAAAACGTCACCATCACTGAACCCTGGTTCACAGGCCATTTTCCCGCCGAACCAGTTATGCCGGGGGTGCTTATTCTAGAAGCCCTGGCCCAAGCGGCCGGTATTCTGGCCTATCGAAGCTTTGGTCATAGCCCCGAAAAATCTTTATATTTGTTGGGATCCATTCACAATGCCCGCTTTAAGCAAGTGGTGCGCCCGGGAGATCAACTCCTGTTACACATCACTTTCATTGGTTCCAAAGGTCATTTTTGTAAAGTCGAAGCCCGCGCTGAAGTAGATGGTCAAGTGGTCTGCACCGCCGACATTATGAGCGCTAG